>JBMSJE010000001.1:0-122008 GCA_049418605.1 Sediminibacterium sp.
CCATTTTTAATGGCTTGCCTTTTTCACTTGCCGAGGAAAATATTCAGAGTAGATCTAGGGGCAATATTTTAATGGCGATTGCTAATAAACTTGGTTACGTATTACTCAACACTTCTAATAAAAGTGAACTGGCTACCGGCTACGGAACTTTATATGGAGATATGGCTGGTGGGCTTGGCGTACTAGGTGATTTGTATAAAATTCAGGTGTACGAACTCGCCAAATATATCAACCGCGAAAAAGAAATTATTCCTACAAATATTATTACCAAAGCACCAAGTGCCGAGTTAAGACCAGATCAAAAAGACAGCGATAGTTTACCTGATTATAGCGTGCTGGATCAAATTTTATACCAGTACATCGAAAAACGCGCCAACCCTTCTAACATTGTAGCCATGGGTTTTAGTAGTGAACTTGTGCACCGCACTTTAAAAATGGTCAACACCAACGAATACAAGCGCAATCAGTTTTGCCCCATTATACGCGTATCACCCAAAGCATTTGGTGTAGGTAGAAGAATGCCGATTGTTGGAAAATATTTGTAATTACAGATTTTCAATAATTCCTGCAATACCCTGACCACCACCAACACATGCAGACACCATCGAATATTTTTTATTCAACCTTTTTAAATCGTGGAGTGTTTGCACCGTTAATTTAGCGCCTGTGCAACCCAGTGGATGACCTAGCGCAATGGCACCTCCATTAATATTTACTTTATGGGTATCTAAATCTAGTTGTCTAATAACAGCTAAAGATTGAGCTGCAAACGCCTCATTGAGTTCAATTAAATCAATGTCCTGCATACGCATATTTGCTTGACGCAATACTTTTGGTATGGCTTCTACTGGACCAATACCCATGATGCGCGGATGTACACCAGCTACTGCAACATTAACCAACCTTCCAATCGGAACGATTCCTAATTCGAGCATCATTTTTTCAGACATCACTATCACAAAAGCTGCGCCATCACTGGTTTGTGACGAATTACCAGCCGTAACGGTTCCATCTACTGCAAACGCAGGTTTTAATTTTGCAAGTGCTTCGATACTTGTGTCTGCACGTACACCATCATCGGAATCTACCACATAAGAACGCGTGGCCTTTTTCCCTTTTTCATTCACATACACCTCATCAACAGTGATAGGTAAAATGCCATCCTTAAAATAATTTTGTTGCTGCGCATTCATTGCTTTTTGATGCGACGCATAGGCAAAAGCATCTTGATCCGCTCTTGAAATCGTATATTCTTTGGCAACTGCCTCGGCAGTTAATCCCATACTTAAATAATAATCTGGATCGTTATTTGCAATTTCATAAGAAGGCACTGTTTTCCATCCTGCTGTTGGCACCAAACTCATACTTTCTGTTCCGCCAGCAATAATACAATCCGCCATACCAGATCTGATTTTTGCAGTAGCCATCGCAATACTTTCAAGTCCACTCGCACAATATCTGTTAATGGTAATACCAGCCACGTCTACGCCAAGGGCTCTTGCAGAAATCATGCGACCAAACTGCAAGCCCTGTTCGGCTTCTGGTACAGCATTTCCTACAATAACATCATCAACACGCGCAGCAGGTAACGCAGGCAAGGTTTTCATGAGACCTTGAATGAGCTGAACGGCTAAATCATCGGGTCTAAAAAATCGAAAACCGCCTCTTTTACTTTTTGTTACGGCTGTTCTAAATCCGGCTACAATGTAAGCTTCTTGCATGGCTATTTTTTTACTCCCCAAATGTAGTGATTTTTTATAAAAAGTTGTTTATGCAACTAAATTCTTCTTTGGGTGTACAAACCTATCTTTGCGGGGTTATGATGTACCGCCTAATAAGAAACCTCCTGTTTTGCTTTCCCCCAGAAGCCGTCCATTATTTTTCAATGAACTGGCTAAAAAGACTTTGCCAAACCCCTTGGATTAAAAACTGGCTAACACAAAACTTTGGCGTATCAAATCCCACCCTTTCAAAAAAAGTGTTTGGACTTTCCTTTACCAACCCAGTTGGACTTGGCGCCGGATTTGATAAAAATGCGCTTTACCTGCACGAATTAGAAATTCTTGGTTTTGGCGCTGTAGAAATTGGCACGGTAACCCCACTTGCACAAGATGGCAACCCAAAACCACGCTTATTTAGATTACCAAAAGATAGGGCCCTCATTAATAGAATGGGTTTTAACAATGATGGAGCAGATGTGATTGCTGCGCGCGTTGCAGCATGGCGTAATCAAAATCCAAATAGCAAACTTATTGTTGGTGGAAACATTGGAAAAAATAAAATAACTGCCAACGAAGATGCTTGGAAGGATTACCAAATTTGTTTTGAAAAATTATTTGATGTGGTAGATTATTTTGTGGTGAATGTAAGTTCACCCAATACACCCGGCCTTCGTGCACTCCAAGATAAAGATGCACTACACGAGATTTTGTCAAATTTGCAAAAAATAAATGCGACAAAAAATTCGCCTAAACCCATCCTATTAAAAATTGCGCCCGATTTAACGGATGCACAACTTGATGATATCATTGAACTTAGTACCGAGTTACAATTAGATGGTTTGGTTGCTACCAATACGACTATTGATAGACGCGGCCTTTATACAGATTCAAAAACCATTGAAGCTATAGGCATGGGAGGATTATCCGGAAAGCCGGTAACCAATAGATCTACTGATGTGGTTCGCTACTTAGCAAAAGGCCTACATGGACAAATTCCAATCATCGCAAGCGGCGGTATTTTTACTGCCGAAGATGCTAAGGTTAAATTAAATGCAGGTGCCACACTCGTTCAGGTTTGGACCGGGTTTGTGTATGAAGGACCTGGTATTGTAAAAAATATTTGTTCAAAATTATAAGTGATATACAATGGAATTTTTATTTACCTCAGAGAGTTTGATTAGTTTTTTAGTGCTGGTTGTTTTAGAGATAGTACTTGGCATTGATAATGTCATTTTTGTAAGCATTATCATGAACCGTTTACCCAAAGAAAAACAAAAAAGAGCGAGACTTATTTGGATGGCCATGGGTATTGTAACACGTTGTTTACTGCTTTTTGGACTTAGCTGGCTGCTTGCACAAAAAGGTATTACCGTGCTTCGTTTATTTGGGAATGATTTAGATATTGCCAGCATTGTAATGCTTGCGGGTGGACTATTTTTACTCTATAAAACAGTCAAAGAAATTCACCAAAAATTAGAAGGGGAAGCAGATGCAGAAGCAGGTATTGCCTCAAAGCCACTTGGCTTTTCGACAGCCATTTTTCAAATTATTTTAATTGATATGGTATTTAGTTTTGATAGTATCATTACAGCAGGTGGTACGGCAAAGCACATTGAAATTATGATTGCGGCTGTTGTTATTGCCATGATTGTTATGTTTTTATTTAGTTCGCATATTTCAAGTTTTATTCATAAACACCCTACCTTAAAAATGTTGGCACTTTCATTTTTAGTGATGATTGGTCTTGTATTAATTGTAGAAGGTTGGGATCCAAAAAATGCACATGAAATGCATTTAAAAAACTACGTTTATTTTGCGATGGCATTTTCATTTAGCGTTGAAATGCTCAATATGCAAATGCGTAAAAAATATGTGAGGCCAGTTAGTTTGAGAGAGCCTCAAATAAAAAATGAAAAGTAAGCGTAGACCAAAACGAACAATCATTCGTAAGGATTTTTGAAAAAAGATACAGACAAAAAAAGGTCTCACTTTTGGTGAGACCTTAATATAAGCAAGCAATCGAAAAGAGACTTTTTTGAAAAATGAGGCGTTTAGGCCTCATTTTGTATGTCAATACTACACAATTTTTAGAAATTAACAAGCTTTTTTGATTTTTTTTAGGTGTGCAGATAGACGCAAAATCTTCTGCTACTCTATAAAAAATAGCCGCCTTAGCGCGGCCATACTGGCCGCGCTAAGGCCCTCAAAATTTTCCAGCTCATCAAATGTTGCAAAAGCTCCATTTTGTTGTCGCCACCGCACAACGGCCTGTGCCACAACTACTTGTAAACCAGCTTTTTGTACCAATTGAAGTACGGATGCCTGGTTTAAATTAGACTATGGTACCCGGCTCTCTTCTAGGCGTAAATAGGGCGCCAGTGAAAGCAGCAGGCTATCTTTTACGCCATACACGAGTAAAAGGTCATGAACTTTTACAAAACCACCCTGTTTTTCCCTAAATCCAACAATCCGAGCTGCCAAAACGGGGCCAATGCCCCTTAGTGCCTCAAATTCACTGATGGAAGCTGTATTAATATCAATAGGAGCGGCCTGTGCGGCCCCTGGCTGGAAGGCACTAGTCCAGGTCTTGGATTGGCTAATTTTTGGAGATACCCTCACAAACGGTACTAATTTATCTGCTAGTGAGGTTGGCATACCCCATATTTTATATAGGTCTTGACCAGATCTAATATAGCCTCCCTTTGCGCGGTAGTGTTCGAGCGTAGAGGCAAGTTTAGTACTAAAACCAAGTGATTGAAGTGTGGTGACAGAAGCTGAATTGGGATCAAAAACAAAGGGATCCTTACCTGTAAACCCAGCAACCTCTGCATAGGTATCCTGCATATACATCGTATCAATACCAAACTGTTCGAGCGCAAGTGGTATGAGAAAGTCTGGCTTTTGCTGCCATAAAAATTTAGGAAGAGCCATCACCATTCCAATCAGGATAAGCAAAACAAAGGCAGCCCATCTTTCTGGTTTAGAAAAATAAAAATATGAATCTGTCTTATTTGGGTGGGACGCAGGCACATGGCAAACTACAGGCTAATTTGAAGCCCGTCGTAAGCCAAAGAAATATTTGCGGGAAGTTCATGTGAAACTGCTGTATGAGTACCCAACTGATGAGAAATATGCGTCAAATAAACCCTCGGGATTTCAAGGGCATTGGCTTGTTCTATGGCTTCTGATAACGTAAAATGAGAAAGGTGTTTTTGTTTACGTAGTGCATTAATCACAAGCACTTTCGAACCTTTAATTTTTTCCTGCTCCTTTGGTTCAATATAATTGGCATCGGTGATGTAAGTAAAATCACCCATCCTAAAACCAAGTACCGCCATTTTGTGGTGCATCACCTGAATAGGCTGTACTTTAATATCCCCCACCATAAATGGATCACGGTCAATGCCTACTATATTTAAATCAGGCACCCCCGGATAACGGGTTTCTGTAAATGCATAATAAAAATCGCGCCTAATAGCTTCCTCGGTATTGGCACCTGCGTAAATATCAATGGGATTCCTAGAAAAGTGATTAAAGGCCCTAATATCATCGAGGCCGGCAATATGGTCTTTGTGGGGGTGGGTAAATACAATAGCGTCCAAGCGCTCGGTTTTTGAGCGTAGCATTTGGTACCTAAAATCGGGGGTGGTATCAATAACAAAGCTAGTGGTAGCAGAAGAAACCAAAATACTAGAACGTAAACGGTTGTCTCTGGGATCTTGAGAACGGCATACCTCGCAATGACATCCAATCATGGGTACACCACTACTGGTTCCGGTTCCTAAAAAATTAATATTTAGCGCTGGGTGTTGCAAAATTTATGCAGCCACTTCATCAATGGCTTGCTTTAAAACTAACTCGTATAATTTTTGAGATTCGAGTGTTAATTTATCGTACTCGATATTTAATTGAGGAATTAATTCTAGTAATGTATTAATCCTTCCTTCTGTATTTAAAAACTTATTTAAGACCACAATTTTTTTGGCTTCTAATAAACACCAGCCGCTCTGAAAAGTTCCGCGCTCATACCTTACCACATATTCAGATTCTCCTAAAATATCTCCTAACTTATCTAAATTCGATTGCGTGTATTTCATAGTCAATTACAACAAAAATTGTTCTAACAAATGTAAGCGACTATTCTACCAAAACAAGATTTCAAAAAAAGTATTTATTCACATTAATTGCCCTTAGGAACCATTTTTATGACTGGTACAATCATTTCTTCTAAACTTATCCCCCCATGTTGAAAAGTATTTTTATAATAGCCCACAAAGTGGTTGTAATTATTGGGATAACATAAAAATCCATCTTCCTTTGCAAACACATAACTAGAGTTTACAGTGGGTACTGGAAGCCCTGCTTTTGTAGGATCTTTAAATGCTAAAACATCTTTTGCATCGTAGTCTAAATTGCGGCCATGCTTGTAGCGTAAATTAGCCGTAGTTTGTTTGTCACCCACAATTTTATTAGGGGTATTTACACGCACACTTCCATGGTCTGTGGCGAGTACAATTTTAATTTTTTTATCGGCAATTTTTTTGAGCGCTTGAAATAATGGACTGTGCTCAAACCAGCTTTTGGTAAGGCTTCGGTAACTAGATTCATCACTAGCCAGTTCTTTTAAAACTTCCATTTCAGTTCTTGCATGACTTAGCATGTCTACAAAATTGTAAACAATCACACTGAGGTCGTTTTGTAATAAATTGTGCATATTAGCAAGCAACTGTTGGGCATCGGCATGGTTCACAATTTTATGATAGCCCACGCGCAAATCATCTTTTTTTAATTTGGCAAGATGTGCCCGCATAAATGTTTCTTCATGTAAATTTTTACCTCCTTCATCATCATCGTTTTGCCACTCGTCTTTAAACTTCTTTTCGATGTCGATAGGCAATAAGCCAGAGAAAATTGCATTTCTACAATAATGGGTAGCGGTAGGTAAAATAGAGTAAAAAGTATCTTCTTCTAACACCCTAAAATATTCTTGAAAAATGGGTTGTATTGCTTTCCACTGGTCAAAACGTAAATTATCTATTAAAATAAAAAATGTACTCGTTTCTTTTTCGACGTGGGGTAATACTTTAAACTGCAGGAGTTGATGGCTCATAATGGGTGCATGAGCTGCACCTGGCGCCACCCAACTCTCATAATTTTTACTGATGTATTTGAAAAATGCGCCGTTGGCTTCCTTTTTTTGTGCTTGTAAAATTTCACGCATTTCTGGACTATCCGATTTCTCCATTTCAAGTTCCCAGTACACCAGTTTTTTATAAATTTCCATCCACTCATGAAAGTCCGGATTTTCCTGAAGCTGCATAAATAGTTTGGTAAACTCTTGTTGGTAGGCAGCCATGGTACTTGCAGCAACCAGGTCTTTTTTGTCCATTATTTTTTTAAGACTCAGCAGCACCTGATTGGGATTCACGGGCTTAATCAAGTAATCACTAATTTGCCTACCTATGGCCTCGTTCATGAGGTTTTCAGTTTCGTTTTTTGTAATGAGTACCACCGGTAAATGTGGGTGGTCTAATTTTATGCGGCTCAGGGTTTCAAGGCCACTAATACCAGGCATGGTTTCGTCTAAAAGCACCACGTCAATGGCATTTGATTCCAAATATTCTATGGCGTCATACCCATTGGTAAACGTAACTACTTCATAACCCTTTTGAGTTAAAAAAATTTGTTGTGATTGCAGGCTATCTACTTCATCATCAACCCATAATATCCTTCCTAATTGCATCAATTGTAGGTATTTAGTTAAAAAACGCTCCGTAAATCTATTTCATTCTTTGCTATCGAACTTCTATTTGTATTTTCGCAGCAGCGTTTAAGTGGCAGTTTAACAATTTAACAACAGGCATGGTAGCACCAAAAAGAAAAATCATCAACGATCCGGTGTACGGATTTATCACCATCAATCACCCCCTGATTTTTTCAATCCTGGCACATCCTTATTACCAAAGATTACGCAGAATCACTCAAATGGCCATGGGTCAGCTCGTATATCCGGGCGCCGTGCATACCAGATTTCATCATTCGTTAGGGGCGTATCATTTAATGGGCAACGCCGTTAATGAATTAAGAAGCAAAGGCACTGAAATTACCGAAGAAGAAGAAACCGCAGTGAAGGCTGCTATATTATTACACGATATTGGACATGGACCTTATTCGCATGCACTCGAACATGTGGTGGTAAAAGGCGTGCACCACGAAGCGCTGTCGCTTCAAATTATGCACGAAATGAACGCGGCATTTGATGGTCAACTCACCCTTGCCATACAAATTTTTACGGGCGCTTACCATAAACCTTTTTTACACCAACTCATTAGTGGACAACTCGACGTAGACCGCATGGACTACCTCAGTAGAGATAGCTTTTTTTGCGGCGTGAGCGAAGGCGTAATTGGTTACGATCGAATTTTAAAAATGCTTGTAGTAGTTGATGGTCAATTAATGATTGAAGAAAAAGGAATTTATTCGGTCGAAAAATTTTTAGTGGCCCGCCGTCAAATGTACTGGCAAGTATACCTGCATAAAACAGTTTTATCTGCCGAAAAAATGATGGTTAAAATTTTAGAACGCGCGCGCAGTTTGTATACAAGTACCGATCCTGCCATGCAAACGGGGTCGGCACTGGATTATTTTTTAGGTGCATTTACAGGTGTTATGGATTCATTTGCACTAGCCCAGTTTTGTGCCTTGGATGACCATGATATTATACATGCCATAAAGCGTTGGAGTGCACATCCAGACAAGGTTTTATCACTTTTATGTAGCCGTTTTTTAACACGTAAGCTATACAAAACAACCATTCAATCGGAACCTTTTTTACCTGCTACCATTGCCGCTAAACAAAAAGAAAGTGTCGACGCATTTGATTTAGACGCATCCGAGGTTGACTATGTTTGTTTCACCGGAGAAGCAACCAATACACTCTACCAAACCAAAGACGAACGCATCAATATTTTATTTAAAGATGGAAGCATCAAAGACATTTCATTAATTGACAATGCCTTAATCCATCAAAATTTATCTGCGGCTGTCAAAAAAAATTACATTTGTCAACTACTATAATTTTCTAGTATGCAATTTACTGCACAACAAATCGCTTTAATCGTTTCAGGTACCATCGAAGGTAATCCAAACACCATTGTAAGTTCATTTGGAAAAATAGAAGAGGCCACAGCTGGGCAACTTTCTTTTTTAGCCAACCCTAAATACAACGACTATTTATACACGACAAAAGCGTCACTTATTATTGTAAGTGAAAGCTTGCAATTACAAAAGAACATAACGGCTACTCTTGTTCGTGTAAAAGATGCATATACAGCATTTGCGACACTTTTAACAACCTATCAAAATTTAAAAGCACAGCAAAAAAAGGGGATTGAATCACCAAGTCATATTGCTTCAACGGCTACACTGGGTGACCATGTTTATATTGGCGCCTTTGCATACGTTGGTGAAAAAGTAAACATTGGCAATAACACCAAAATTTTTCCGGGCGTTTACATCGCAGAAAATGTGCGCATTGGAAATAACACCACCATTCATGCGGGTGTAAAAATTTATGAAGATTGTGTGATTGGAAATGACGTGATTATTCATGCAGGTACCGTTATTGGAAGTGATGGATTTGGCTTTGCACCTCAACCCGATGGGAGCTACCAAAAAGTACCTCAAATAGGCAATGTAATTATTGAAGATCAGGTAGAAATTGGGGCAAATACCACCATTGATAGGGCCACCATGGGTTCTACCATCATTAAAAAAGGCGTTAAACTCGATAACCTCATTCAAATAGCCCATAATGTAGAGATAGGCAGTCAAACTGTGATTGCCGCTCAAACCGGCATTAGTGGTAGCACCAAACTGGGCCAAAAAATAATGATTGGCGGTCAGGCAGGCATTGCCGGACACTTAACCATTGCAGATGGGGTTAAAATAGCCGGTGGAGCTGGTGTTACCAAAAATCTAGACGGCGAAGGAAAATCATACGCTGGCTTCCCTGCCGAAGACGCCAAACAGTCTTTAAAAACCCAGGTTTACACCAGACAACTCCCAGAATTGGAAAAAAGGGTTAAAGAATTGGAAAAATTAGTTACACAATTGCTTCAAAATGGGTCTAAATAGACCAAAACAGTGATTTAACCATCCATAAATCATATTTTTGCGCTAGATTTTATTGAATATAACACTCTAGCATGGATCAACATTTTAACCCAGACAAGCAACATACCCTAGCAAGTTCTATTGGTATCAGCGGAACTGGATTACATACAGGCGCTCTTGTAGACATGACCCTTAAACCTGCCAACCCAGGTTTTGGATTTCAATTTCAAAGAACCGACCTAGAAGGACAGCCTATTATCAAGGCCGACTGTGATTTGGTAACAGACACCAGCCGTGGTACCACCCTTCAAGTTGGCGATGCTAAAATTAGCACGGTCGAACACATTTTAGCAGCACTTGTGGGCATGGGTGTAGACAATGTACTCATCCAAGTAAATGGTCCAGAAATTCCAATTATAGATGGTAGCTCAGCTCCCTTTATTGAGCTTATTGATCAAGCGGGTGTGCTCGAACAAGATGCAACCAAACAGTGGTATAGCATTGATGAAAATATTTTTCATTACGATGAAGAGAAGCGCGTAGAAATGGTTTTATTACCGGCACTTGATTATCAAATTACAACACTTATAGATTTTAATAGTCCGGTATTAGGAACGCAACATGCAGGTTTAAAAACCATCAAAGATTTTAGAACTGAAATTGCGCCTTGTCGTACGTTTTGTTTTTTACACGAGCTAGAAGCCTTATTAGACAACGATTTAATCAAAGGTGGCGATATCAACAACGCTATTGTTGTAGTAGACAGGCCAGTAACAGATGATGAAATGTCGAGGCTTGCAAAAGTATTCAAGCGCGAAAAAATTGAAGTAAAAAGCGAAGGCTATCTAAATAATTTAGAACTACGTTTTCCAAACGAACCTGCACGACACAAGCTACTTGATATTGTTGGAGACTTGGCACTTATTGGTTATCCAATTAAAGGCCGAATTATTGCCAATAGACCAGGTCATAGCAGTAACGTTGCTTTTGCTAAAAAAATAAAACAGTACATCAAAAAAAATAAACACGTTAAAGATGTACCTGTTTATGACCCTACCATTCCACCCGTATTATCTCTGGTACAAATAGAAAAAACACTACCACATAGACATCCGTTTTTACTGGTAGATAAAATCATTGAATTAACAGACACCTATATTGTAGGCGTAAAAAATGTTTCATTTAACGAATGGTTTTTTCCAGGTCACTTTCCGGGCAATCCTGTTATGCCAGGTGTGCTACAAATTGAAGCACTTGCCCAAACTGGCGGTATCTTATGCATTAACTCTATGCCAGAAGGACAATACGATACTTACTTTTTAAAAATAGACAACTGTAAATTCAAACAAATGGTAAGACCTGGTGATACCATGGTTTTAAAGCTTGAATTTATAAACCCGATTAGAAGAGGTATCTGCGAAATGCGCGGCACTGTTTACGTTGGTGGTAAAGTAGCCACAGAAGCAGACCTTGTAGCGCAAGTCGTTAAAAGACCCTAAGCACTTTAAATCAATCAAATGACGCATCCGTATACTTACATAGACCCCAATGCAAAAGTAGCACCCAACGCAAAAATTGATCCATTCACCGTTATCCATGGTGATGTTCAAATTGGCGAAGGCACATGGATTGGCAGTAACGTAACCATCATGGATGGGACACGAATTGGAAAAAATTGTAGAATATTTCCTGGCGCCGTATTAGGTGCTGTTCCTCAAGATTTAAAATTTGACGGCGAAAAAACAACGGTAGAAATTGGAGACAATACCACCATTCGTGAATTTGTAACCATCAATAGAGGTACCACCGATCGTTGGAAAACCAAAGTAGGTAACAACTGCTTAATTATGGCCTATTCGCACGTAGCACACGATTGTGTTATTGGCGACAACTGTATTTTAAGTAACAGCGTTCAATTAGCGGGCCACGTTGTTTTAGGCGACTGGGTTTGGATTGCAGGTGTGAGTGCGGTACACCAGTTTGTAACCATCGGTCAACACTCCTACATTGCCGGAGGTAGCCTTGTAAGTAAAGATGTACCCCCATATATTAAAGCAGTGCGCAATCCTTTAAGTTATGGTGGTGTAAACAGTGTTGGTTTAAAGCGCAGGGGATTTGAACTCGAGCGCATCAATCATATATTAGATATCTACCGTATCATTTTTAATAAAGGGCTTAACACAACACAAGCACTAGAATTTATTGAAGAAGAATTACCAGCAAGTGATGAGCGCGATGAAATTGTAACTTTTATTAGAGAAAGCGGACGCGGTATTATCAAAAGATTTGTAAAAGGCGCAAGCGACGAAGACTAATACCATGCACATCCAACTCGAGCAAACAGGTAAAAAATACAATCGGGAATGGATTTTTCGCGGACTCTCCTATACATTTACAGCAGGTAAAAAATATGCTATTACGGGACCCAATGGTTCCGGCAAAAGTACACTGCTACAAACAATTGCTGGCAGCACCGTTTTATCGGAAGGAAGCATCAAATACAGCACAGCTGGACAAGAACTAGCACCTGAAAATGCTTTTAAGAACCTTAGTATTTGTGCTCCTTACCTCACACTCATAGAAGAAATGACGGCGCGCGAATTTTTAGCTTTTCATGAAAGCTTTAAATCTTTTATGCCCGGTATAACACCCAGCCATATTTTAGAAATCATAGAACTAACATCTGCAGCTAATAAGCAAATCAGGTATTTTTCAAGTGGCATGAAACAACGTATAAAAATAGCACAAGCTATTTTTTCGGATGTGCCTGTTTTATTTTTAGATGAGCCTTGTACCAATTTAGATGAAACGGGATATGCCCTTTACCAATCACTCATTCAAAACTATGCATCCCAAAAACTAGTTATAGTAAGCAGTAATGACAAAGCAGAATATCATTTTTGCGAAGAAGTGATAGATATTAAAAACTATAAATAAGTATGAACGCTAACATCGAAGCGCTATACCGTATTGCAGGTAAAAGTGAAAGAACCATTCTCGGACTCATGAGCGGCACTTCTTTGGATGGACTTGATATTGCTGTTTGTAAATTTTTAGGTAGTGGTACGCATACCAAACTTAATGTTACCCATTATACAACAGTCCCCTACACCGAAGATTTTAAAACTGCCGTTCGAAAAATTTTTTCTATTAGAGTTGTCGATTTAGAAGCCGTAACGCTCCTGAATGCAGATATAGCAAGGGTTCACGCTAGCATGGTTTTGTCGGCGCTTGATAGTTGGAAACTCAGTGCCACAAGTATCGATGTAATAGCAAGCCATGGGCAAACCATTTACCATGCGCCAAAATTTTTGCATCCTACAAGTAATTACGGTAATGCTACATTACAAATTGGAGATGGCGATATAATCAGTACTGCAACGGGCATTATTACCATTAGTGATTTTAGACAAAAACATATTGCAGCTGGTGGCGAAGGTGCTCCACTTGCCTTATATGGTGATACTATTTTGTTTTCAAGTGAAACTGAAAATAGAGTTTTATTAAATATGGGCGGTATTGCTAATTTTACTTATTTACCTGCTGGACAAACCACAAATATTATTAGCACAGACGTTGGGCCAGCCAATACGCTTATTGATAGTTATGTAAAAGCAAATTATAATAGCCTTAGCTACGATGCAAACGGCGAAATAGCAAGCAGTGGCATCATCCATGAAGCCTTTGTAAACGCTGTATTAGCGCATCCGTTTTTTAATGCTGCGTTTCCTAAAACAATTGGACCCGAATTATTTAACCTAGATTTTATTGTAGCTGCTAGTAAAACTGCGGGCATTGTTTCAATGGCGCATCAAGACATGGTTGCATCACTCAGTTATATTACCGCACGGGTAATTGCTGATGGTATCCATAAAGTAGTAGGAGATGCTACTAAAAATATTGTGATGTATGCAAGTGGTGGTGGTATTCATAACGCGTATATTATGCAGCAGTTGCAAAACATGTGCCCGAATGCTTCCTTTAAAAATTTAGAAACAATCGGCGTTCATCCGGATGCAAAAGAAGCAGTACTATTTGCAGTTTTAGCCAACGAAGCGCTTGCAGGATCACCTACACTTAGCACGGGAAAAATTAGCTTCCCACAGTAAAATTATCTGCGTTACGGTACGCATTGATAAGTGCAATTTCACCTTCTTTTCCGCCACCCGCTTTACCATGTTCCATACCATAAATACCTCTGAAACCTTTATTGTGGATGTGTTTGAAGATATTCTGGTAATTCATTTCACCGGTACCCGGCTCGTTGCGACCTGGATTGTCACCAATTTGGAAATAGGCGATTTCGTCCCAGCATAAATTAATGTTGGCAATAATATTCCCTTCATTTCTTTGCATGTGGTACATGTCAAATAAAATTTTGCAAGAAGGGCTATTCACCGCCTTACAAATTGCATAGGTTTGATCAGTATGTCTTAAAAATAAATCAGGCGTATCGCTTAATGGTTCTAATACCATAATTAAATGATGTTTTTCAAAAATTTCGGCACCATAACGTAATGATTCAATAACTCTAGCCGTTTGAATACCCATAGGAAGTTGACGTGCAAAATTACCAGGCACTACCGTCATCCATTTTGCATTACAACGCTTGGCAACTTCAACAGCATCATTACAATATTTTATAAATTTTTCACGCCACGGCTTATCGCCACTTGTTAAAGAAACTTGAAGTGGCCAGTTATCATAAGCAATCACAAACACACCCATACGCATGTTTAAGCTAGCAAGGGTGTCGCCTATTTTTTGTTGCATAGCAGGCGTGCGGGACATCATGCCATTGTCTTCTATCGATCTAAATCCAACACTATGCGCAAATTTTATTTGCTCGATAAAATCAGGACCCGCATGCGCACTAAACATACCATCATGAAAAGCATAATCGGCAGTAAATGGTTTTGATTCCAACACTTGTGGTGCAGTAGCTGCGGCCTTATTCACAAATGGTAACGAACCGGCAGCAAGTGCAGCACCAGATAAAATATTTTTCTTCAAAAAATTTCTTCTTTCCATGATGATTAATTAAAAGGATTAACGCCTGCTGGCAATGAGTAAATTAAGGTCCGTGTATTTTAAATCAAATTTTTGACTGATATAAAAATCAGTTAAAGCGCCTTTAAATAAATAAATCCCCTCTCTCACATTTACATCATGCCAAAGCATTTCATCCAGTCCACCCTCGTCACTAATGGTCAGCATGAGTGGCATGAGTACGTTACTAATGGCCTGACTCGCCGTTCTTGCAAAACCAGATGGAATATTAGGTACCCCATAATGTATCACACCATGCTTCACAAAAGTTGGCTTTTCATGACTTGTAAGTTCACTGGTTTCAAAACAACCTCCTCTATCTATGGCTACATCAATAATGATACTACCGGGCCTCATGGCTGCTACCATTTCTTCGGTAACCACAACCGGCGCTCTACCATATTCATTACTGAGTGCACCCACCGCAACTTCACATGTTTTTAATTGCTTGGCTAAAATTTTTGGCTCTAACACAGAAGTCCAAACGCGTTGACCTAAATTATTTTGTAATTGCTTAAGCTTGTAAATATCATTGTCAAATACTTTTACCGATGCGCCTAGTGCAAGCGCATTGCGGGTAGCACTTTCACCAACAATACCGGCACCCACTATTACTACTTTTGTAGGCGGAATACCACTAATACCCCCTAGCAAAACCCCTTTACCTTTATTAAAACTACTCAGGTACTGCGCTGCAATAAGCATCACGGCACTACCTGCTATTTCACTCATACTGCGCACAATTGGATAGGTACCACTAGCGTCTTTAAAATTTTCAAAACTTAAAGCTGTAATTTTTTTCTCCATCATTTTTTGAATATCTGCTTGTTGGAGTGCAGAATAATGTATGGGAGATATAATAATTTGATTGAGTTGAAGTAACGGTAAATCTTCAGAAACTATCGGTGCACTTTTGACAAGAATCGGGCACTTATAAATTTCATGTCTGTCAAAAACAATTCTAGCACCAGCTTCGCTATAATCTGCATCGGAGTAATGACTTCCCTCGCCCGCTAAATGTTCAATAGAAACTTCGTTACCATTGGAAACCAAAACGCCAACGGCCTCTGGAGAAAGCGCAATTCGATTTTCTTGAAACGCCGTTTCCTTTGGAATACCAATATGTAGTTTAGCGCCAAGGGGTTTAATATCTAATGTTTCTTCGAGGGTTTCGTATAAAAAAGAAGTAGAAATAGTGGGTTTACTAGTAGCCATAATGATTTGTATTTGCTAGTATCTAGCTGGGTTACTTATAAAGTTAAGATTTTACACTAGAATAAATATGTCTCGTTTGTTCATCAATGCGGGATAATCTAATTTCAAATACGGGGCCTTCCAAGAGGTCCGGAACATTTTCGGGCCATTCAATCAAACAAGTATCGCCACTGTGCAAATGCTCGTCTATACCGGCCCTAATAGCTTCTTCGAGAGATCCAAGGCGGTACCAATCCATATGAAATAGGTGGCCTCCCTCATATTGGTACTCATTTACTAGGGCAAAAGTTGGACTACTCACAGCATCACGTACGCCAAGCATTGTACAAAGCGCATGGATAAACGTGGTTTTTCCTGTACCCATCGGTGCATAAAAAGCCCATATTGGGATATCCCTTCCTTCGGCCCAAGCGGCTGTAACCACTTCCTGTATTTGGTCTAAGGTGAAATTTTGCTCCATCAAACAAATATACAAACAAAGGCCTCCGAATGAAGTAACTTTGTAGCAAATTAAGTCTTATGGAAAAAGTGAATTGGAAGGTAAAAGGCATGAGCTGTACCAACTGCGCACTTAGTGTAGACAAGGTAGTTACAGGCCTTGGTATGGAAGAAGTAAAGGTTAACTTTATGGGTGGTGAATTAAGTTTTAATGCACCAGCAAATACCAATAAACAAAAAATACAAAAAGAAATAGAAGCACTTGGTTATGAAGTAGAAGGAGACGGAATAGAAAGTGAAAAAAAATCCAAAAAAATATTTAGTTCGCCACTACAACGCTTTTGGTTTTGTTTTGTTTTTACAGCGCCACTGATGCTACACATGATTCCTGGTGTACACATCCATGTACTCATGAATCCTTATGTTCAACTAGGTTTAACCATTCCCGTATTTATAGTTGGCATGGGCTATTTTGGAAAAAGTGCCGTATTAAGTTTATCTAAGGGTATTCCTAACATGAATGTGCTTGTGGCGCTTGGTGCTCTTGCTGCATTTGGCTATAGCTTGTATGGAACCCTTATTGGAGAAGCCGAAAATTATTTATTCTACGAAACAACGGCCACTATTTTAACCCTTGTTTTTTTTGGTAATTATTTAGAAGATAGATCTATTGAAACAACGCAGGCTGCATTAAAAAAATTAGCAGTATCTCAAAAGACAATGGCCAACCTCATTGCCTTTGATGAAAACCACCAAGAACTTGTTTTCCCGGTAGAAAATACCAGTTTAAAAGTAGGTGATATTGTACTGATTAAAAATGGAGAAACCGTGCCCATGGATTGTAAAATTTTATGGGGTGAAGCCAGCATTAACGAGGCCATTATTTCAGGAGAAAGTGTACCTGTTATTAAAAAAATGAACGACCTACTTATTGGAGGTAGTATGGTAGAATCTGGTACCATCAAAGCGTATATCACTGCTGTTGGAGAAAATACAGTGCTTGCGAATATTTTAAACCTCGTAAAACAAGCACAAACCGAAAAACCGCCCGTTCAACAACTAGCGGATAAAATTAGCGCCATTTTTGTGCCAACTGTTATTGGCATTGCCTTACTCACTATTATAGGCACCTATTTTATTGCATCGCTACCATTTAGTACATCACTACTTAGAGGAATAGCCGTACTCGTCATTTCTTGTCCATGCGCCATGGGCCTCGCAACGCCTGCTGCCATTGCAGTGGGGCTTGGCAGAGCCGCGCGGGGTGGTGTATTATTTAAAAATGCAAGAAGTTTAGAAATATTTAAAAGTATCAAGCAGGTAGTGTTTGATAAAACGGGTACACTCACTACTGGAAAATTTACGGTTACTAATTTTACGTTATCTCCTACAGCTAGTATTGATGAAACTACTTTTAAACAAATTGCTTTTTCGCTCGAAAAATATGCCAATCACCCTATTGCAAATGCCATTGCAGCAGCATGGAAAACAAAAGAAGATATTCGTTGGCAAAAAATCGAAGAACAAAAAGGACTAGGCATGTTTGCGACCGATAAAGAAGGCAACTCCTACGTTGCAGGTTCTTTCAAAGTTGCTACACAACATACCACAGACCATAGCCACAATGTTTACGTTTTAAAAAATAATATTTTATTAGGCTATATTGACGTGGCAGATGAAATTAGACCAGAGGCCAAAGAAGTGATTGCTACACTAATACGCATGGGGCTTCAACCCATTTTATTAAGTGGTGACAAAAAAGAAAAATGTGCAGTTGTTGCCCATGAACTTTGTATCACTGAGTTTTATTATGAGCAAACCCCCGCTAATAAACTCGATAAAATTGGGGCTTTAAGTGTTCAAGCTCCAACCGTTATGGTGGGTGATGGCATCAATGATGCGCCAGCGCTCGCTAAAGCAACTGTTGGGATTTCACTGAGTGAAGCATCACAAATAGCCATGCAAAGTGCACAAGTCGTACTCATGAATCATGGTATTAAAAATTTACCCCTTGCGCTCGGACTAGGCAAGCACACATATCTCACCATCAAAGAAAATTTATTTTGGGCATTCGCTTATAATATTGTTGCAATTCCAGTAGCAGCATTTGGATATTTAAATCCAACCTTTGGCGCACTTGTAATGGGTCTTAGTGATGTGGTACTTGCTATCAATTCTATTCGACTTAATTTTAAAAGGGTAACACGCTAAGCACCTCATGTCAACTGCACTGCACATACTAGAAAAATATTGGGGGCACAACCAGTTTAGGCCTTTACAAGCAGATATTATTGATGCGGTATTGGCACAAAAAGACGTATTAGCATTACTACCTACCGGAGGGGGTAAGTCCATTTGTTTTCAGGTACCCGCGCTATTACAGGATGGCATGTGCCTTGTCATTAGTCCACTCATTGCGCTCATGCAGGATCAGGTGAATAACCTACACGAAAAAGGAATTGAGGCTGCGGTAATACATAGTGGTATGTCTTTTGGAGCGGTTAAAGAAACACTCCAAGCCTGCACAAGTGGAGCTTACAAATTTTTATACCTATCGCCAGAACGAATTGAATCTAATTTATTTAAAGAGTACTTGCCGACACTAGATATCTCACTTATCGCAGTGGATGAAGCACATTGTATTGCTCAGTGGGGTTACGATTTTAGGCCTCCCTATTTGCGTATTGCAGCTTTACGTAGTGAACTCCCAGGTGTTTCTGTTATTGCATTAACGGCGTCCGCCACTAAGGAAGTAGAACTGGACATTATTGATAAATTATCTTTTAAAGCGTATACAATTTTTAGGCAACCATATATCAGGCCTGCATTATCCTATAGTTATTTTGAAGTAGAAAGTAAAATTAATAAAACCCTCGAAATTATTAATAATGTTAAAGGTGCTGGCATTGTTTATTGCAACACAAGAAAGCAAACAAAAGATATTGCCGAATTATTACAGCTTCAAAAAGTAAGTGCCGATTATTACCATGCAGGTATCAGTGCAGAGGAGCGGCAGTTAAAGCAAAAAAAATGGATGGTCGGAGAAACGCGTATCATGGTATGCACATCTGCATTTGGGATGGGTATCGATAAAGATGATGTTAGAACAGTTATTCATTACGACATGCCAGACTGCCTCGAAAATTATTACCAAGAAGCGGGGAGAGCTGGCAGGGATGGGAAAAAAGCGTATGCCGTTTTATTAGCTACCACCGCAGATATCATCAAAGCGCGCGCGCTTC
Organism: Sediminibacterium sp.; assembly: GCA_049418605.1. Lineage (GTDB taxonomy): Bacteria > Bacteroidota > Bacteroidia > Chitinophagales > Chitinophagaceae > Sediminibacterium. The sequence goes on from JBMSJE010000001.1 coordinate 19,781, forward strand.
ATGAAACAAGATTTCCGGCCATTGCTACCATTAAAGATATATACCAATCGATTGCCAATTATTTGCAATTACCGGTAGGGATTGGTGAAGGTGGGTACTACGATTTTAACCTGCTTGAGTTTTGCAATAATTTTAAATTAGACCTTGCAGTAGTTACCCAAACGTTAAAAGTATTGGAACAGGAAGGCCATATCCAGTTTTCAGAAAATATTTTTTTACCTACGCAAGTATGTTTTACTTGCTCCAAAGAAAGTTTAGAAAATTTTCAAATAGCATACCCGGTATTTGAGCCCCTCATCAAGGCGCTATTAAGAAGCTATCAAGGTATATTTGACAATCGGATTTCGGTATTTGAAAAAAGATTGGCTGGTATTTGTAAATTAGATACGGAGGGCGTACAAAAGCAGCTTCAACAATTAGCGGCCATGGGTATCATCGAATATTTGCCTCAAAAAGAAACGCCTCAAATACATTTTTTAGTCAACAGAGCCCCCGCAGCTTTTTTACATATCGATCAAGAACAGTACCTCAAAAGAAAGCAGGCATTTACCAACCGAATAAATACCCTTATCCATTTTGCCACAAACCCAGGTTGCTGCCGCAGCGTATTTATTGGCAACTATTTTGGAGACCCCGGTAAAGCTGCTTGCGGCATATGTGATTACTGTCTATCCCATCATAAAAAAGACAAATTAACGGGTAACAGTTTTACGCGTGTAGAGCAGCATTTATATTCAATTTTATCTAAAACGCCTTCACCTATTGATCCTATACTTGCAGCCCTGGGTAAAGAAGAAGAGGGTTTTATATGGGAAGTTCTTCATTATTTAGAATCGGAAAACAAATTGATTATGAACGAAGACGGCACAATTCAATTGGTTTAGCGCTGTTTTAACAAAAATTTGGAAGTTCAATTGCATCAACACTTACAAATTTATCTTTATTTCACACAAAACACAATCCCATGGAAGAAGCAAAAAAATACAAGATTTTACTTTGTGAAGATGACACCAACCTAGGCATGGTTTTAAAAAACTATCTAGAATTAACTGATTACGATGTTACACTTGAGCGCGATGGCCGTTTGGGATTGGCTGCTTTTCAGCGCGAAAAATTTGATATCTGTTTGTTGGATGTGATGATGCCAAATATGGACGGCTTTACGCTAGCCGAATCCATTAGAGACGTGGATCCTGATATGCCGTTGTTCTTTTTGAGTGCTAAAACGATGAAAGAAGATATTATCCAAGGTTATAAACTTGGTGCAGACGATTATATCACAAAACCTTTTGAAAGTGAAGTATTGCTTTTGAAAATTAAAGCGATTTTAAAGCGTAGCGAAGAAGAAAACAAGATCAATGATAATATTGAATTTGATTTAGGTGGCTACCATTTTAATCCAAGACTTCGTGAATTAAAAATTGGTTCAACTGTTCATGTATTATCACCCAAAGAAAATGAACTTCTTAAAATGTTAGCTGATCATAAAAATGATTTACTTCCTCGCGAAAGAGCATTAAAAAAGATTTGGGGTAGCGATACCTATTTCAACGGAAGAAGTATGGATGTGTATATTGCTAAATTACGCAAGTTTCTTAGAGCCGATGCACAAATTCAAATTGTTAACGTTCATGGTAGCGGATTTAGACTTGTAGCTCCTTAGTAATCATTACTCAGAAAATAAATTGGGCTTAGTAGATAAGCCTGCTAAACGGCCAAGGTGTGTATACGCTTTGGCCGTTACTTCTCTACCCCTAGGCGTTCGCTGTAAAAAGCCTTCTTGAATTAAAAAAGGTTCATACACTTCTTCAAGTGTACCCGCTTCTTCACCAACGGCAGTAGCAATGGTGGTTAAGCCCACAGGGCCACCTTTGAATTTATCGATAATAGTGAGTAAAATACGGTTGTCCATTTCATCAAGGCCGTGCGCATCTACATTAAGTGCTTTTAGTCCATGCTGCGTAATCCCTAAATCAATTTTGCCATCATTTAATACCTGTGCAAAATCTCGAACCCTACGGAGCAAGCCATTCGCAATACGAGGCGTTCCACGGCTTCTACGTGCAATTTCAAAAGCAGCGTCGGTATTAATTTTTGTGTTTAATATAGTAGCGCTTCTTTCTATAATTTTTTGAAGGGTATCGGCCTGGTAATATTCGAGTCTTGATTTAATACCAAAACGTGAAAGCAGTGGAGCCGTTAATAAACCCGACCTTGTGGTAGCACCAACAAGTGTAAATGGATTTAAATTAATTTGAACGCTACGTGCATTAGGGCCAGAATCAATCATGATGTCAATTCGAAAATCTTCCATAGCAGCGTATAAATATTCTTCTACCACAGTACCTAAACGGTGAATCTCATCAATAAATAAAACGTCGTTGGGACCTAAGTTTGTAAGAAGGCCAGCTAAATCGCCGGGCTTTTCTATTACTGGACCAGATGTTTCTTTAATATTTACACCCAGTTCATTGGCTACAATTCTACTTAGGGTTGTTTTACCAAGTCCCGGAGGTCCATGAAATAAAACATGGTCTAATGCTTCGCCTCTAAGCTTTGCCGCCTTGATAAAAATAACCAGGTTTTCAATGAGTTGAGGCTGCCCCGAAAAATCATTGATTTCGGATGGACGAATAGCGTTTTCAAACTCCTTGTCTGCAGAAGTTAAATTGGAAGCGTCGGTATTTAAATTAGCGTTAGACATGTTTCAAATCTAGTTAAAAATGAGCAGTTCTACACGACCACATTAATCATACGGCCTTTTACAAAAATGAATTTTTTAACAGGCTTCCCTTCCATCCACTTTTGAATCAGCGTATCCGCTAATACGATAGCCTTTACTTCTTCTTCGGAGGCGTCTAGTGCAATAGAAATATTAGTACGCACTTTCCCATTGATGCTTACCGGATATTCTTTAGAAGATTCTGTTACATGCTTGGCATCAAAAACTGGGTAGCTTGCGTCTAAAACAGACCCTTCATTACCGGTAGCTGTCCATAACTCCGCGGCCACATGCGGCGCATACGGTGTTAATAAAACCAGCAGTGGAGATAACACTTGTAAGGTGTTGCATTTAATGTCTGCTAAATCATTAACACAAATCATAAATGCACTCACTGCTGTATTAAAACTAAAACGCTCTGTATCTTCTTCAATTTTTTTAATAGTACGGTGCAAGATTTTTAATGCTTCAGGGCTTGCTGGCTCATTATTATAAACTGCTCCTTTTTCTTCATCAAAAAACAAGCGCCATAATTTTTTAATGAAACGGTGCACCCCTTCTATACCCTTGGTATCCCATGGCTTGCTTTGATCTACGGGGCCTAAAAACATTTCATACATTCTAAACGTATCGGCACCATATTTTTCAACTAAAATATCAGGGTTAACCGTATTAAATTTAGACTTCGACATTTTTTCTACCTCAACGCCGCAGATATATTTTCCATTTTCTAATTCAAAGCTTGCATTTGCGTATTCATTGTTACGCCATTTTTTAAAGGCTTCCGTGTCTAATTCAACGCCATCCACCATGTTAACGTCTACATGTAATTTATCCACTTCTTGGCCGTTTATTAGACCAGCAGAAATAAATTGCTGGGTCCCTTTTTTACGAAAAACAAACCTGCTGCTTCCCTGAATCATCCCTTGGTTTAAAAGCTTTCTAAATGGCTCGTCAAAACCAATATGACCAAGGTCAAATAAAACTTTGGTCCACATACGGCTATATAACAAATGCCCCACAGCATGTTCGGTACCACCAATATATAAGTCTACCTGATTCCAGTAATCACTTACTTTACGGTCACAAAAACTGTCTGTATTGTGCGGGTCCATGTAACGTAGAAAATACCAGCTACTTCCTGCATAACCCGGCATTGTATTGGTTTCTAGCTCTTTTTCTACCCAAGAAGGGATATTAGCGAGCGGCCCTTCTCCTTCGGGACCCGGACTATACGAATCTACTGCTGGTAATAACAAAGGAAGCTCCGTTTCAGCTAATGCAACTGCCACGCCATTTTTCCATTGTACCGGAAAAGGTTCCCCCCAATACCTTTGTCTACTAAACGCTGCATCACGCATTTTATAATTCACTTTGCGTTTACCAATGCCGCGCTCTTCTAATTTTGCAAGTGCCACTTCGATGGCATCGCGCATCATAATGCCGTTTAGGAAATCGCTATTAAATAGCGGCGCATCTTTTGTTGAATTGGCTTCCTCGCCATTGTAAGCATCACCAATAATATTGGTGATAGGAATATTAAAATGTTGTGCAAATTTATGATCACGCTCGTCGCCACATGGAACCGCCATAATAGCGCCAGTACCATATCCTGCTAACACATATTCAGAAATCCAAATTGGAATTTGTTTGCCATTAAATGGATTCACAGCAAAAGCACCTGTAAAGCAACCTGATATTTTTTTCTCTGCTTGACGCTCTCTATCACTTCTGCTTTTTACATACGCGATATAATTGTCTACTGCAATTTGTTGTTCTTTTGTAGTGATTGATGCAATGATATCATGCTCGGGTGCTACCACCATAAAGTCTACTCCAAAAATGGTATCAGGCCTTGTTGTGTATACGGTTAAAGTAGCATCCGTATTAAGTGCCGCAGAAGCAATTTTAAAATCTATTTCGGCACCATAAGATTTGCCAATCCAATTGGTTTGCATTTCTTTCATGGCCTCGCTAAACTCAATTGTATCAAGGCCTGACAGGAGCCTATCGGCATACGCAGTAATGCGTAAATACCATTGACGTAGTTTCTTTTTCACCACTGGATGTCCACCTCTTTCACTCACACCATTAACCACTTCATCATTAGCTAAAACGGTACCAAGTGCTTCGCACCAGTTAACTTCACCATGGCCACAAAAAGCAAGGCGGTACTGCATTAAAATTTGCTGTTGCTCAGCATTTGAATACGCTTTCCATTCATCTGCCGTAAACTGAATCGTTGCATCAGAAAGACATGCATGTGCGGCATTACCATTTTTTTCAAATTCGTTGATCAAATTTAAAATGGGTGCTGCCTTATTTTTTTGAGTGTCGTAAAAACTATTAAACAGTTGTAAAAAAATCCATTGTGTCCATTTGTAGTATGTAGGCTCACAGGTTCTAATTTCTCTGGACCAATCATAACTGAACCCGATATTATCAAGCTGGGCTCTAAACGTATCAATATTTTTATGGGTGCTTACCGCTGGATGCACCCCATGCTCAATCGCATACTGCTCGGCGGGTAAACCAAAAGCGTCATAACCCATCGGGTGTAGCACATTAAACCCCTTTAACCTTTTGTACCTACTAAAAATATCGGAGGCAATATATCCAAGCGGATGCCCTACATGCAGGCCTGCACCACTTGGGTAAGGGAACATGTCAAGCACGTAATACTTGGGTTTTGAAGAGGCATTGCTCACTTTATAGGCACCTGACGCTTTCCAAGCAGCCTGCCATTTTTTCTCGATTACACTAAAATTATATTCCATGTTTCAACCCTCTTTGCTAGCCGTATACTTTACAACTATTTTTTACGTTATACTTTAGTAAAAATTGGTTCTATTTTGGACTGCAAAGGTAAGCCTTTAGCCATAAACACTACCTTTGAGCCCAGGCAGAAAAGCTTTGATTGAACCGCATTTTACAAGAAATTGAATCTAAATAACCCCAATTTACCTGATTTACTATGACGGATAGTGCTAAAATGTCTTTGAAACGCAGCAAACCCAATTACATATATAGTATTATTGGAGTAGCCCTTGTCCTGCTTATTATGGGTATTATGGGCTGGTTTTTCTTAAATATCAATGCCGTTGGCAATACATTTAAAGAAGATATACGTGTTAGCGCCTATCTCAGAACACTTAATAAAGATACCATTGGTCAAATTCAGGCATTTATTGCAGAGCGCCCATACACCAAAACCGTTACTTACGTAAATAAACAATCTGCACAGGCCATTTGGAACAAAGAAAATAGTGAAGACTGGGCTAAAATTTTAGATTCTAACCCGCTTCCTGAAAGCATTGACTTTTATGCCAAAGCCGAATACGTAAACCAAGACTCATTGAGCAAAATTGCTACTGAATTGATGGCTCGTTATGGCAATCAACTCACCGACCTTCAATACCCAAAAAGCTTGGTTACCAGCCTCAACGAAAGAGCTTCTAAAATTGGACTTATTTTTTTAGTAGTGGCCATTATTTTATGTTCCATCGTAATTATCAGCATAGACAATACCATTAGGCTTGCCATGTTTAGTAACCGCTTTTTAATCAAAACCATGCAAATGGTGGGTGCTACACGCGGCTTCATTATTAAGCCATTAACCATCAAAGCCATTATGAATGGGCTCATAAGCTCTGGTATTGCCATAGCCCTCGTATTTACCATTGTGAGCTGGGCCGAAAGTCAGTTACCGCAACTAAAAGCCATTAGAGACTTTCAACATACTTTACTTTTATACGGTGGTCTCATTTTAATGGGCGTTGGCATATCGGTATATAGTACACACCGAAGTGTACTCAAATATTTGAAAATGAAACTAGACGATCTTTATTAGTCTACCCTTCTTATCTTTGAGTTACATACAATTACAAAATAAAATTATGAGTCAGGACAAAAACACCTTACCTACCTTATTTACAAAATCAAATTACACCTGGATGCTCATTGGTGGGCTTGTAATCGCTATTGGATTTTATTTACTCAGTGGAGGCAAGAGTACCGATCCTGCTGTATTTGATACCAAAGAAGTATATAGCACCACGCGTATTACCGTTGCTCCTATTGTTATTATACTAGGTTTTGTAATAGAGATTTACGCCATCTTTAAAAAAGCAAAATAAGCTCTAGTTTTTTTGCTTTTTCATCTAATTTTTATTCATGCAATTATTTCAAGCGGTTGTTATTGCTATTGTAGAAGGCTTAACTGAATTCTTACCAATTTCTTCTACGGGACATATGATTATTGCTAGCTCATTACTTGGTATTGCAGCTGATCCATTTACCAAACTTTTTGAAGTATGCATCCAACTAGGTGCTATTTTATCAGTGGTGGTACTTTATTATAAAAAATTTTTTTCGCTCACCAACTGGAAATTTTATTTGAAACTATTCGTGGCCGTTACCCCTGCGCTGGCCATTGGATTTGTATTATCAGATGCCATTGATGCATTACTAGAAAGCACTACCACAGTTGCAATAACTTTATTATTAGGTGGCGTTGTACTGTTATTTATAGACAAACTTTTTAGAACGCCTACCATTGAAACAGAAGAAAAAATTACATTTAAAAACGGACTAACTATTGGATTTTGGCAATGCCTAGCACTCATACCTGGTATGAGCCGAAGTGCTGCTACTATTATTGGTGGTATGCAACAAAAATTAACCCGTAATCTAGCCGCCGAATTCTCTTTCTTTTTAGCCGTGCCTACCATGGCCGCAGCTACAGGTTATAAACTTCTAAAAGCCTATAAAACAACGCCGGACATACTACTCAACAAAGAAAATTTGATATTATTAGGAGTGGGTAATCTTGTAGCATTCATAGTAGCCCTGTTGGCGATCAAATTTTTTATTGGATTCCTGCAAAAGCATGGCTTTAAACTGTTTGGATGGTACCGAATCATTGCAGGTATCACTTTATTAGCACTTATCTACACCGGCCTGTTAAAATAATTAGACTCCTGCTTTTGTTTTGTACTTGAAGCCCTTATCTTTAAGAAAACAAAAACGACCCGATGCAAACTGCACCCAAAAAAGTAATTAATGGATGGGCCATGTATGATTGGGCCAATAGTGTATATAACCTTGTTATTACTTCTACTATTTTTCCGGCCTACTACGAAGCCGTTACTGGAGACGGAAATGATCATACAATCGTAGATAAAATTAAAATTGGGAATTACGAATTTTCAAACACTGCTTTGTATAACTATGTATTGGGCATTGCATTTGTAATTGTAGCAATACTATCTCCTATTTTATCTTCTGTTGCAGATTACAGAGGAAACAAAAAACAATTCCTTCGATTCTTTTGTACCATGGGTGCGATTTCCTGCGCTTCCTTGTATTTTTTTGACAAAGACCACATTTATGGAGGATTGATTTCGGTCATTATTGCCTGTATCGGATTTTGGAGTAGCCTTGTATTTTACAACTCCTATTTACCTGAAATAGCAGCACCAGAAGATAGAGACCGCGTGAGTGCCAAAGGGTTTATGATGGGGTATATTGGTTCTGTTTTATTACAATTAATTTGTTTTGTATTTGTGCTGAAGCCAGAACTATTTGGTATTACTGTTGGTAAGGCTTCTCAAATATCTTTTTTGTTAGTTGGTGTTTGGTGGATTGGATTTGGATGGTTGGCAATTGCCAGGTTACCAGATGGGAAAGGCGTGAGAGGTGCGCATACAAAAAACTTATTGACGCAGGGTTACAAAGAATTACACAAGGTTTGGCTAGAACTTAAGACACAACCTACGCTAAAAAGATTTTTAACGGCATTTTTCTTTTACAATATGGGTGTTCAAACCGTTATGTTAGCTGCTACACTTTATGGTAAGAGTGAATTGAATATTCCTACCACCAATCTAATTTTAGCTATTTTGATTATCCAAGTAGTAGCCATTCCTGGCGCCCATTTAATGGCAAAACTTGCAAGTAAATGGGGCAATTTTAATACACTCATGACCGCAGTAGTAATTTGGATAGGAGGTTGTATAATGGGTTACTATTTACCTAGAAATAGCGTTGTTCCATTTTATACATTAGCCGTCGTTGTTGGATTTGTAATGGGTGGTATTCAATCGGTAAGCAGGAGCACGTATTCAAAATTAATGCCAGTAACACATGATACCACTAGTTATTTTAGTTTTTATGATGTTACAGAAAAAATTGCCATTGTGATTGGCATGTTTAGTTTTGGATATATCAATGAACTTACTGGATCCCAAAGAAATTCAGTTTTAGCATTAACAATATTTTTTATCATAGGATTTATTTTGTTGTACCGAACATCAAAACTGGATAAGCATGCAACTCTATAGCATCAATGCTGGAAATTTTAAATTAGACGGAGGCGCTATGTTTGGTGTGGTTCCAAAAAGTATTTGGAACAGAAGTAACCCGGCAGATGATAACAATATGTGCAGTTGGTCGATGCGCTGTTTACTCATAGAGGATGAAAATCGTTTAATCCTTATCGATAATGGCATGGGTGATAAACAAGACGCTAAATTTTTTGGCCATTACTATTTACATGGAGATGAAACACTTGAAAAATCATTGGCAAAACATGGATTTATTGCTGATGATATAACAGATGTTTTTTTAACCCATTTGCATTTTGATCATTGCGGTGGATCCATTAAAAAAGATGGTGACAAATTAATCCCGGCATTTAAAAATGCCACTTACTGGAGTAATGAAGCACACTGGAACTGGGCAACTGCTCCTAATGAACGTGAAAAAGCTTCTTTTTTAAAAGAAAATATTTTACCCATTAAAGCGTCTGGGCAACTATCACTGATAGAAACGCCTGCTAGTCATTTTACAAATGACGGGCTACTTACTAGCCAATTATTTACAAATAATATTACTATTCGGTTTGTTCACGGACACACCGAAAAAATGATGCTGCCTCAAATTAATTACAAAGGACATACCATTGTTTATATGGCTGATTTACTGCCTTCGGTGGGCCACTTACCACTTCCCTATGTAATGTCTTACGATATGTTTCCTTTAACAACACTCATGGAAAAGAAATCCTTTTTGCAGGAGGCCTTCGAAAAAGAGTATGTGCTATTTTTTGAACACGATGCGGTGCATGAGTGCGTTAAACTTGTACAAACAGAAAAGGGAATTAGAGCGGGAGCGGCGTTTACATTAGCAGATCTGTAAATACATTTACCGAGCCATAACCAGCGAACTCAACGGGTAACGGAGGTTTTTAAAGCTCATCATATCCGCTTTTACACTTCCCACTACAATCGCACTTTCAATACGTACTGGAATATGGTTAAGGTCGTCGGTTACCCAAATAGTCATTTTTTCACCGCCTTCAAATATGGTGCCTTTTAAAAGTAAGGGCTTAAATTTTATGGCATTAAAAGTGCCGTACTGTGTTTTTATGCGCTCTTTCCCGAGGTATTTGATATATACATTGTAAACCTGATTGTCTAAAAACAAATTAAAAGGGATTTTATCTTCTATATTGTATTTATTGAAATCAATATTTCGCAAATAATAAATCGAGCTCACAACATCCTGCACGCAATTAGGTATTTTATATACCCCCTCTGCGCCAGTTGCCATATTGAGTTTTTGATTGAATACTATATTTTCTTGTTTCTTATAGGTTCCTTCTTCAATTTGTCGAACAAATTTAATAGGCTGCAAATAAAGGGTGTCAATGTATGATTCATATCGGTCACGTACCTTAAAAATCCAATCGTAACGACTATTTGATGCACCTATACAAGTTACGTGGTAAGAAGGCGTTTCGTTTATTTTTTCTTGCGTAACTGAAAATCGTGCAGTTCCTGCATTAATATATAATCCAATTAAAGAGTAGTATAAATTATAATTGATTTCTTCTCCGCTATTAAAAGCAAAATTTTTGATGCCACAAAAGTCATCACCCGCTTTTATAGGGTGTACAAGAAATAAACAGACAAAAAAGTAAGCTGCTATTTTATGAGTCATGTGATTAAAGTTAAGAGCGCTTTCGAAAATATTGTAACCGTAATAATATGAAGCCGCCAAAACAAGCCGGTATAATTAAATTTAATAACCAAATGCCACCCGCAGCTGCTAGAATACCCAAGGTATTGGTACTATACATACCAAATAAAAGCAAACTCACTTTTCCGCGAATACCTAATTCTGCTAGTGTTAAGGTAGGAATAATGGCAAGAATTAAAAAAAGTATCGACGTAAGTGCCATTACTGTTAACAGATCAATAACAACGCCACACAAATTAAAAATTAAAACATATTGAAGTAAAAATACAAGGTATCTAGCGCCAGAAATAATGGTAAGTTGTAGAAGTAACTTTTTAGGAATTGTTTGAATTGATTCTAGCAAAAAAATGTATTTTGAAAAAAAAGATACCTTGGCCAATTTATTTGCGAAAAAAGGTATTGCAGTGTAACAGATAATAAATAAAGCAACTGAAAAAAATAAGGCGATATAGAGTATAGATAAGACCCGTTCAGAAATATGTAACTGTTGCTGTACTTGTACGTACAACCTATTATACATCCAAATAACGGCAATTAGGCCAGCTAATAGGGTTACCAGTAACTGGCTTGCACTTGCCACAAAAGAAAGGACCACGCCTTTTAAACGGTTGCCGTCAGATAACAGCATTGATTTACCAATGGATTCTCCTACCCTGTTGATACTTGAAAATGAAATCGCCTGACCCGTTAAAATAGCGGCATACGCAGCTTTAAAAGAAAGTGGCTCTAACCGGTGTGTTAATTGTTTCCACTTAAAGGCTTCTAGACCCCAATTAAAAGCAGTTAATACGGTGATAAGTATTAAGTAGCTAAATGCGTTACCAAATGGAATTTGCTGCAAAGAATTTATAAAAGTGGGTAGTTGCTCCTGCGCTTTTATTTGATGATAAATCGAATAACAAAGCCATACAAATAAAATAGGGGCTAATAAGTATTGAACAAATATGTTGAATTTCTTGTGCAGTGTATCGTGCATTTAGGTAATTGAAAATGCTTGTTTCGCAAAAGTAGGTAGAATCTCAAAGGAAGCATGTAATTTCACATCAAATTGAAAAAAGATCAGATTATATTAGGTATTGACCCTGGCACCCAACTCATGGGATATGCATTACTGCGGGTTACAGGCAGTACCCCCCAAGTGATTCTTATTGATGCCTTAAAACTAACGGGGCAAAAAGATATTTATGCTAGGCTAGAAATGATTCATACCAAAGTGGTTGAACTTATTAAATTATACAAGCCTACAACCTTTGCTATCGAAGCACCCTTTTTTGGAAAGAACGTACAAAGTATGCTCAAACTTGGAAGAGCCCAAGGTGTTGCTATTGCTGCTGCCATGCAAACAGGACTCTCTGTTACTGAGTACGCTCCTAAAAAAGTAAAACAATCCATAACCGGTAATGGAAATGCAAGTAAAGATCAGGTTTGGCAAATGCTACAACGAACACTTCAAATAGAAGTGAAGCCTCAATATTTTGATGCAACAGATGCTCTAGCTGTTGCACTTTGTCATTATTACCAAAGTTCATCCCCATTAGCAGCAGCGGGTGAAAAAGGATTTAAAGGATGGGATGATTTTATTGCAAAAAATCCGGGTAAAGTCAAGCTGTAAACAAATTGTTTCTTTATAAAGCCGCTACAATTTTACTTTGTATGGAAGCTAATAATTCCGGTGTCACCTTGATCTTCTCTTTTGTAAAATTAATATCGTTGGCGCTATTAATGGGCATCAAATGAAGGTGCGCATGTGGCACTTCAAGCCCCACAACACTGATACCACAACGGTTACAAGGAAATGCTTTCTCAATGGCCTTGGCAATTGGTTTTGCAAATACCAGTATTTTTTGAAGGTAGTTATTTTCTAAATCAAAGAATTTATCGGTTTCATTTTTAGGAACAATAAGTACATGTCCTTCAACGAGTGGAAACACATCTAAAAAAGCAAAAAAATACGCGTCTTCCAAAATTTTGTAAGAAGGGATTTCGCCAGCAATGATTTTAGAAAACAAAGTCATACAGTGCTTTTAAACAGTAATATTATCGACTCTAAATTTTAAAACACCAGCTGGGGTTTGGATCTCTGCAATTTCGCCTACCACTTTACCCATAAGGCCTTTTCCAATGGGTGAAGTCCCTGAAATTTTTTGTGCTTTTAAATCCGCTTCTTTTTCTCCAACAAGTTGATAGGTGACTGTTTTTTTAGTAGCCATATTGGTAATGGTCACTTTGGTAAGTATGGTTACTTTGCTGGTATCGATGGTTTTGGTATCTACAATTTTAGCATTGGCAATCACCCCTTCTAGTTGCTTGATTTTTGCTTCAAGCATACCCTGCGCTTCCTTAGCTGCATCGTATTCGGCATTCTCTTTTAAATCCCCTTTTTCTCTTGCTTCAGCGATTGCTCTTGAAGCAGCTGGACGGTCTACAGATTTCATCTTTTGTAACTCTTCACGCATTTTTTCAAATGTCTCCATGGTTACATACATATTCGTATCGCTCATATAGTAGCTTTAAGTTGGATAAAAAAAGACAACGCCACATTTGACTGCAGCGTTGGGCGTCAAAAATAATTAATTTAATTAGATTCCAAGCTTGTCAAGTACAATTTTTGCCATTAAATAGAAGGCTTCATGGCTATAACCAGCAATATGGGGGGTAATGATCACATTAGGCTGACTACAAAGCCAGTCTAATTGTACCCTTTCCACCTCCGAGTAGCTGCCTAGGTTTTCATTTTCTAGGACATCTAAACCAGCCCCTTTTATTTGAGCATTTTTTAAGGCAGCAATAAGGGCTGCTGTATCTGCTACTTTCCCCCTACAGGTATTGATAAAATACGGTGATTTAACAAGGCTAGCAAAAAAAGAAGTAGATGCGTAATGATGTGTTTCGGGCGTTAGTGGCAGATGCAAACTAACCACATCGGCGTTTGCGCAAAGGGTAGCAAGGTCTACAAACTCAACATTACTGAGTGTTGTTTCTTGCTTGTATTTATCATGCGCCATAATTTGCACACCAAAAGATTGAAGTCTACTCGCAAATGCATTTCCAGTATGACCCATCCCAATAATACCCACTGTTTTTCCCATTAATGCATCTGCTCTATTGGCGTCTCTAATCCATAAACCATTTTTTACTTCTGCAAAGCTAGCACTCACTTTGTTCATGAGATTTAAGAGTAGCGCCATCGCATGTTCGCCTACTGCACCTGCATTACCTTCTGGACTACTTACACAAACAATATTTTTTGTTGCAGCAAAAGTTGTATCAATCAATTCCATGCCACTTCCAAGTCGAGCAATCCATTTGAGTGCTTCTGCTTTTTCAAGTAAGGGTTGATCAATTTTTATACGCGTACTAACTACAAGTCCTGTAGCAGAAGCAATGGTATTAGCGAGTTCGTTGTAAGTAATTATCTCCGACATCACTACGTCAAAACCCTTGTCCTGCAAGCGTTGTGCTAAATAAGGATGAGCTGGTGCGGTAATAATGACAATAGGTTTCACAAGTTGAATTTATTTCATTTTAAATGTGAGTGCAGCAAAGTCTGCTACACTTAATTGTTCTGGTCTTTTCGTAAAAATTTCTTCTTGCAAAGTTTCTAGAGTAAACATGCCTTTTAATGGATTGCGTAACATTTTTCGGCGCTGACCAAATGCCGCTTTTACCAATGTAATAAATGATTTTTCAGAGCGCATGTCTACTACATCACTGCGGCGTGTTAATTTAATAACGCCACTATCTACTTTAGGTGGCGGATTAAAAGACTGTGGAGGCACATCAAATAAATATTCGGCATGGTAATACGCTTGCACGAGTACACTTAATATTCCATAATCTTTATTGCCCGGACCCGAAACGATTCGCTTAGCTACTTCTTTTTGAAACATACCAACCATAACGGGCACTTGGTTTTTCCACTCGAGTACACGAAATAAAATTTGAGAAGAAATATTATACGGAAAATTTCCAACTACCGTAAATGGTTCCAAAAAAGGTGGTGCACAATCTAAAATACTTTCATGCACAATTTTACCTTTGATGGATGGATAGGTTATTTCGAGATACGCTACTTTTTCGTCATCTAGTTCTACGGCCTTAAAATCGAGTGCCGGCTTTTGTAAAATATATTTTGTGATGGCTCCGGCACCAGGTCCCACTTCTACTAAACGCGCACAATCAGGGATTGCATCCACAATGGCAAGACAAATTTTTTCATCTTTTAAGAAGTGCTGACCCAGCGATTTTTTGAGCGTATATTCCACCTTGCAAAAGTAAGCAATTCTATGGCGTAAGTGGTGGTTCGACGCCTAAGGAGCTATCAGTGATAAACATGCCATTATTGGGTCAAATATTCGTAATTTTAGGTTCTAAAATAGCCCGGATGAGTATTGAGACGCAAAAACCAATTATTGGATTTTCATGTGGTGACCTAAATGGCATTGGATTGGAAATTATACTTAAAACGCTTTCCGACAGCCGTTTACTTGATTTTTGTACGCCCGTTATTTTTGCTAGCAATAAAAGTGTCAATTTTTACCGCAAAAGCCTACCCGAATCTAATTTTAGCTACGCAAGTGGTAAAGACTTTTCTAAACTCAACCCAAAACAAGTTAATATTTATACTTGTTGGGAAGAAGAAATTGTAATTACTCCTGGTCAGCTCAACGATATTGGAGGAAAATATGCACTGTTATCATTAGAAACAGCAGGACAAGCATTAAAAGAGGGTCATATTGATGGACTTGTTACCGCGCCCATTCATAAAAAAAATATTCAATCGGAAACATTTAATTATAGTGGGCACACCCCGTATTTAAAAAATCTATTTGGTGTCAAAGACGTTTTAATGTTTATGGTAGCCGAAAATATTCGCATTGGATTACTTACAGAACACGTTACTATTTCTGAAGTACACAAATACATTACGGTAGAAGGCATCATGAGTAAACTCAAAATGATGCACACCAGTTTGCAAAAAGATTTTAGTATTGACAAACCAAAAATTGCGGTGTTAGGCCTAAACCCACACGCTGGCGATGAAGGCCTTATTGGTAAAGAAGAACTCGAAATTATCAAACCAGCTATTGCAGAAGCACGCAAAAATAACATGCTTGTATTTGGCCCTTATAGCGCCGATGCATTTTTTGCAAGAGGCCAATATGAGAAATTTGACGCTGTACTTGCCATGTACCACGATCAAGGTTTAATACCATTTAAATCGCTAGCCATTGGAGAAGGCGTAAACTTTACTGCTGGCCTAACAGGTGTAAGAACGAGTCCAGACCATGGAACTGCTTTTGATATTGCAGGAAAAGGAATAGCTGACCATAGCTCTTTTGTAGCTGCTACATTTGAATGTATCGAAATTATAAGAACCAGAAAAGGCTACAAAGAAATGCGCATCAATCCACTCCGTAAAAGAAGTGCGCGTATGCTTGCTGGTGCTGTCGATGAAAGAATAGAAGAGCAATAATTAATTAAAGATATTCGCTGCTATACCTTTATTGATGCTGTAATTTTTATAGCTAATTTCTACTCGACCTTTTTTATTTTTTAACTGTTGCGCCGCAGATAAGGGCTTACTATCATCCTCAAATTCGAGGGTAATTCCTTTGGGTAATTTATAGTTCTTAGTATTGAACTCAAAAACAACTTTATCGGGCAAGCCATAATTACTGTATGCGCCATAATTCATATACATGGTATAAGTACCATTTTCTTTCGTGGTAGTAATGGCTTTTTCAATTAAACTTTCTTTTTCATAGATATACAGTGTAGTAATTACAACATCACTTGTCTCTTCATTAGGCAGCAGCTTTACAACCCTTAATTGTTTAGTACCAACCGCTTGTACCCCAGCATCGATAGTCGTATAATTAGAAGAAGCAATTAGCGAACTTAAATTTACAGAAAGGCCTCCTTTTGGAAGTAACGAAATCCCGCCTTCTTTTTTAATTTTAAATAAGTTAGGCTTCTTAAAATAGATTTTAATTTTTCCAATAGGTGCTTTAATAAAAGCGATATCAGTTTTCATAACACCAGTCGCTTGATAATTATCTACACGCTCTAACTTTGCTTTCACTGTTTTTATAAGTTGGCCTGCATCCTGCGCGATGGCAAAAGATACACAAAAAATAAAGCAAATAAACAACTGATACTTTTTCATACACTACTATTAACTGAGGATATCCTTTTTTCTAAACACCCATAAAGTGGCAACAAAAAATCCAATGGTATGTGCTACAAGTACAAGCGATGCTTTAATAATTTTATCCGGATTTTGAATACTCCCTATAATGGCTTCGTTAGAGGCATTTACTTTAATATCAAAAAACTCTTTCCACCCAATCATATGCGTCGTAAACAAATAAGGTTTGATCACATTAAAAATAGGGATATTAAGGGTACTTAATATGGTAAAAAACACAATCGCACTCATCGTTGCAACGATGGGCCCTATCGAATTTTCCGCAAATACTGAAAGGAAAAAACCAAGTGCCGCCACAGTTGTCATAGCAATGGCCGCAAAGCCAAAAGCTCCAATATAACGCCAAAAAACATCCGACTCTTTTAATAAAACGACATAACTGGTTTTTAATAGAAACATATCATCAGTACCAAACAAAAGCATACTTCCAAATAATGCTAATATCGCAAGCCAAACAAGTAATAGCAACGTGTATATAATAGCTGCTATAAATTTTGCAAGCAATAAGGTAGTACGGCTATATGGTTTAATCAGTAATAAACGAAGGGTGCCCATATTTGCTTCACCAGAAATCATATCGGCAGCAATCAGTGCAATTAATAATGGTACGTGCACAAGTAGTAATTGTAGCATCACATAACAAACCAAATAGCCATTTAATATTTTGCCATCAATTTCAAGCGAGCTGCTTAAATCGTTGAGCATAAAATCGAGGTAACTTTTCCCATCTACTTTAAGCCCAAACTGAATGATGCCAATAAGTGCAGCCACCGCACCAAAAGCAATATAGGTTCTTGGCCGCTTAAATATTTTATACAATTCTACTTGAACAAGACTAAACATAAGATGCCGTTGATGTGATGCGTAAAAAATAATCTTCTAAGGAATGCATGGGTTTTACAGATAATACGCCAATACCCATTTCAACTAAATTTTTATGTAAAGTAGGGAGCAATTTTTCGTCGAGCTGCATGAATATTTCTGTATCCGTAGAACGGTCTATACGCAAATGGTTGGCCCAGCTTGATTGCAACAGTAGTTCAGTGGCCTCTCTATTATCGAGGGTTTGAATAGCGACCACTGTTTTACTGGTATCAAATAGATCCTTGCTATCCCCTTCCACTAATTTGCAACCTTTATCAATAATAATGAGTCTTGTTGCAACCTGCTCGATTTCAGATAATAAGTGAGAAGAAACGAGTACCGTTTTTCCTTGAACTCTACTGAGTTGTAAAATTAAATTTCGAATATCGGCAATACCTTGTGGATCTAACCCATTGGTAGGTTCATCGAGTAATATAAGCTCCGGATCATTCACCATCGCCATTGCAATAGCCAGTCTTTGTTTCATGCCTTGCGAAAAAGTACGCACTACATCATGCGCTCTTGCAGCGAGTCCCACCACATCTAATTCATGTAGCAGCTGTTTTTTGGTTTTTGACACCCCACTTAAAGCAGAAAATATTTTTAAATTTTGATAGGCCGTTAAGTACTCATACATCGCTGGCTTTTCAATAACAGCGCCCACTTTTTTCATAATAGCTGAGCGGTTGGTGGCTAGTGGTAACCCAAAAATTTCGATACGCCCCGCCGTTGGTGTTATCAATGAAAGCAGCATCCTAATAGTCGTACTTTTACCAGCTCCATTTTGACCTAAAAAGCCATACACATCTCCTTTATTTACAGAAAATGACAAATCATTGACTGCGGTAAATTGATGTCCAAATTTTTTAGTGAGACCCTGTACTTGAATTACTGATGACATACTATTATAACAAACAAGTAACCAAGATGTTCGGAAGTAAAAAAGCCCCCACAAAGTGGAGGCTTTTTAAAATATAGACAGTGCTATTATTTGTATTGCGGCATTAACCCTTTTGCTAATTCAACCATTTTGTTAAGGCCGTCTTCTGGTAAATCACCTTTTTTGAAGGCAGCTAAAACTTCAGGTAATTTGTTTTCCATTTCCATTAGGAAATGAGCTTCAAATTCTTTTACATTTTTAACAGCTACTTCACGAAGTAAGCCTTGTGTACCTAAATAAATGATCGCAACTTGCTTTTCTACGGTAAATGGCGTGTACTGCGCTTGCTTTAAGATTTCTACGTTACGTGCACCTTTGTCAATTACAGATTTAGTAGCAGCATCAAGGTCTCCACCAAATTTAGAGAAGGCTTCTAACTCACGGTATAAAGCTTGGTCTAATTTTAAGGTACCTGCTACTTTTTTCATTGACTTAATTTGTGCATTACCACCCACACGACTTACAGAGATACCTACGTTAATCGCTGGACGAATACCTGCGTTAAATAAGTTACCTTCTAAGAAAATCTGACCATCTGTAATAGAGATTACGTTGGTAGGGATATATGCAGAAACGTCACCCGCTTGTGTTTCGATAATTGGAAGTGCAGTTAAAGAACCACCACCTTTTACTAAATGCTTGATCGAAGCAGGTAAGTCGTTCATGTTTTTTGCAACTTCATCGTTTGCAATAACTTTTGCAGCACGCTCTAATAAACGGCTATGCAAATAGAATACGTCACCAGGATATGCTTCACGTCCAGGAGGTCTTCTTAAAAGTAATGATACCTCACGGTAAGCAACTGCTTGCTTAGATAAGTCATCAAATACAATTAAAGCTGGTCTACCGGTATCACGGAAGTACTCACCTATTGCTGCACCCGCAAATGGCGCATAGAATTGTAATGGAGCTGGATCTGCAGCAGGAGCAGCAACAATTGTTGTATATGCCATAGCACCATTGTCAGCTAAGGTTTTCATAACACCGGCAACAGTAGATGCTTTTTGACCAATTGCTACATATATACAATAAACAGGCTTGCCTGCATCGTAGAATTCTTTTTGATTGATAATGGTATCAACACAAATGGCTGTTTTACCCGTTTGACGATCACCAATTACCAACTCACGTTGACCACGACCAACCGGAATCATCGCATCAATTGCTTTGATACCTGTTTGTAATGGTTCTTTAACTGGCTCACGATAAATAACACCCGGCGCTTTACGCTCAAGTGGCATTTCATATAATTCACCAGCAATTGGACCTTTACCATCGATAGGCTCACCTAGTGTATTAATCACACGACCAACCACACCTTCACCTACTTTGATAGAGGCAATTTTACCAGTTCTTTTAACTTTTGCGCCTTCTTTAATGGAACCACTTTCACCCATGAGTACCACACCCACGTTGTCTTCTTCAAGGTTTAGGGCAATGGCTTTGGTTCCATTTTCAAATTCTACTAGTTCACCACTGCGTACGCCGTTAAGGCCATATACACGGGCAATACCGTCTCCCACTTGTAATACGGTACCTACTTCCTCTAAGTCAGCACTAGCATTAAAATTGCTTAATTGCTGTCTTAGTATCGCTGATATTTCATCGGGTTTAATGTCGGCCATGATATTCTATTTATAAATGATGATTTGTTATTGTTTATTTCATTTGCGGAACATATAAGTTCTGCTGAAATTGTTTTTTAATATCTCTTAAATCTCTCACTACACTTGCATCTACTAAGTTGTTGTCAAACTCTAATACAAATCCACCAATCAATGAAGGGTCAATTTTAGAAGTTAATTCTACACTTGCAAATGAATGGGCTGATTTTACTTTTTGCGCAATAGCATTTTGTAAATCGGCACTTACTTCGACAGCAGTAGTAAGGGTGACTTTATGAATGTCTTTTAGAGCATTGTATTGTTCTACAAATGCAGTTGCAATTTCTGGCAAATCACTTTCTCTACCTTTTCTAACGAGTAGGTTATTGAAAGCAGCCGTAAGTTCACTTACCTTACCAGTTGTAACTGCAGCGACGATGCTATTTTTTTGATCGGCTTTAATAATTGGGCTACGCAAAAGACTTACGAATTCTGAGCTAGCTTCACATACAGCCTGCAAATATTTCATGTCTGCATAAGCTGCATCTAACTGGCCTTTTTCGATGGCTAAGTCTAATAAGCTTTTTGCATACCTGCTTGCTAATCTTGGGTTGGGCATTTTGCTTAATTTAATTTAACGCCTTCTGCTAATTCGTTGATATACGATTCCTGTGCCGCTTTGTTGCTTAGTTCTTTGTGTAACACTTTTTCAGCTACTTCAATTACAAGCGCACCTACTTGATTTTTCACATCTGTTAGTGCAGCATTTTTTTGTTGCGTTATGGCAACTTGTGCATCAGCAACAATTGAATCGTACTGTGCTTTTGCTTTTTCTTTAGCATCAGCAACCATTTTATCAGCAGTTTCTTTTGCTTCTTTGATTAAAGTAGCTCTCTCTTCACGCGCTTTTGCAAGTAAAGCCTCATTTTCTGATTGCATTGCTGCTAATTCAGATTTCATTTTATCGGCCTTTGCCAAAGCATCTTCGATACCCTGCTCACGATCATTGATCGCTTTTAAAATAGGTTTCCATGCAAATTTTCCAAGAACTAGGAGCAGTAAAAGGAATGCAACGGTGTTCCAGAATACAAGTCCGATATCAGGTAATACCAGCGGATTGATCTCTAACAACATAAAAGACATTTATCTTAATTAAAAAAATCTTGAAAAAATACAAGGTCTGTTGCCCTTTGCGCGAGACCTTGTATAACATTTTACGGACTAGCCGTTACCCAAAAGGGCTACTACCACTGCAAACAATGCAACTGCCTCTACGAAAGCCGCAGCTACGATCATGTTTGAACGGATTTCATTAGCAGCTTCTGGCTGACGTGCAATACCTTCTACTGCACCTTTACCAATCTGACCGATACCGATACCAGCACCGATAGCAGCTAATCCAGCGCCGATTGCGGCAACACTTCCTACTACCATTTTGTTACGTTTTAATTGTTATTGAAAAAAAGTTATTAAAATATTTTAGTGATGTGCTGCTTCTCCATGTACGTCGTGGTGATGCTCCTCTGTAGCCATTCCAATATACATAGCAGCAAGCATGGTAAAGATGAAGGCTTGCAAAAATGCAACCAACAACTCAATCATACCAATAAATACTGCGAAAGGAACAGCAATTGCAGAAGCAAAAACCGTTTTGAATATGAAGATCAAACAAATCAAACTTAATACTAGAATGTGGCCTGCTGTAATGTTCGCAAACAAACGAATCATTAAAGAAATAGGCTTTGTAAAAACACCAATTAACTCGATAGGTGCTAAAAATAGTTTCATGCTCCAGTGCATGCCTGGCATCCAAAAAATGTGTTCCCAGTAACTTTTATTGGCGCTTACGTTAACCACGATAAACACAAATACAGCAAGTGTCATGGTAAATGCAATATTACCGCTCACGTTTGCTCCACCTGGAAAAAATGGAATAAGTCCTAAAAAATTATTGATCAAAATCAAAAAGAAAATGGTTAATAAAAACGGCATGTATTTACCCGCTTTTTTTGCACCAATATTTGGAATAGCCACTTCGTCTCTTACAAATAAAATGATGGGCTCCATAAAAGATTGAAGTCCTTTTGGTGCAGATTTTACACCTGTTTTTTTATAAGACGCAGCAGCACTTAACAATACCACTAGTAAAATAAAAACAGAGATAAATAAACTTGCTACGTTTTTAGTGATAGAAAAATCCCACAATTGTTTGCTTGCTTCTACATCAACGTTTCCATTCGCATCAACAATTTTTGTTTTTCCTTCAATTAATTTATAGTCGAAATTGCCTTTGTAAACCGCTGGTTCGTGGTGCTCGTCTACTAATTTTTCAGAAGAAAAAACCTCGAATCCCTTAGACGTTTTTAAGATCACCGGTAAGTGAATAGATGTATGACCCCATAAATGCCAGCTATGATCATCTTTGATATGCTCTAAAATGGTTTCGGTAACATTAAAATCACCTTCTTTTTTAGCACCATGTGCTTCTGCGGCAGCAGGCGCTACAACACCGGCCTCAGATGTGGCTGGTGTATGATTTTCCCCAGCAAATGCCTGGGTCGCTAACAGCAACGAAAAAACGCTGAAAGTCTTTACCAGTAAAGATTTAATGCTTCTAAACGTCATACCTTTCTCGAAATTTGCGGCAAAGATAGGGATTATACCCCTGAAATCAGTAAAAGAAAGCAACTAAAATTGAAGAAAAAACAGGCTTTTTTTGACCCAAAACCTACACAGAATGGGGGTCTTTCTTTTCAAATTGCATTTCATATAAACGGGCATAAAACCCGTTCTTTTGGAGAAGTGATTCATGGTTTCCCGTCTCTTTTACCTCCCCTTTGTCGAGCACTATGATCAAATCGGCCTTTCGGATGGTGGATAGGCGGTGCGCAATAACAATTGAGGTTCTGCCAGTTATGAGTGTTTCGGTGGCTTTTTCGATTAAAAGTTCGGTTTCTGAATCTACGGATGATGTGGCTTCATCCAGCACCAAAACCGATGGATTATAAAGTAGCGCCCTAATAAACGAAATAAGTTGGCGCTGACCTAAACTGAGTGTTGCACCCCGTTCCATTACATGGTAGTGGTATCCGCCTGGTAATTGCATGATAAAATCATGGAGGCCCATGAGTTTAGCTGCCTTGATCACATCAGCCTCAGAGATGGCCGGATTTCGAAGGGTAATATTGTCTAAAATGGAGCCAGAAAATAAAAACACATCCTGTAAAACCACGCCTATATTGCGTCTTAGGCTTTCTAGGGTGTAGGCGGTAACTGGCTTTTGATCTAATAATAGCGCACCTTTATTAATGGTATATAATCTATTAAGCAGGCTAATAACAGAGGTTTTGCCGCTTCCTGTATGACCAACAAGGGCTACGGTTTGCCCTGCTCCAATAGAAAAATTGATGCCTTTTAAAACGTATTGCTCTTCTTTGTAGGCAAACCAAACGTCTTTAAAATCTATATTACCCTTTAAAATGCCAGCGTCGACACTATCAGCGCTGTCCGGCGGCATTTGATCTGGGTTATCCATTACTTTAAATACCCTTTCTGCGGCTACCATGCCCATTTGTAACACATTAAACTTGTCGGCAATTACACGAAGTGGCCTAAACAATTGATTCAAATAAAGTATAAAGGACATCAATAAACCCGCGTCTAACGCATTGCCAGCAATAAACCAAACAAGCAGGCCGGTACTAATGGCCAGTACCACTTCTACAATTGGAAAAAACACAGAATATGCAAAAATGGCCTTGATATTTGCAAGGCGGTGCTCAGCGTTAATTTTTTTAAACTTATGTAGTTCTCTACCCTCTGCGGCAAAAGCTTGCACCACTGCCATACCAGATAAATGCTCTTGGATAAATGCATTTAAATTGGCTACTGCATTTCGAACTTCTACAAAACTTTTATTGACACTCTCTTTAAAAAAATAAGTGGCAATAACCATGATGGGAAATGGCGCCAAGCTCACAAGTGTCAATTGCCAATTGATCCAAAACATGGTGGCAAGCGTAAAAATAATGGTGAGTAAATCTGCAATGATTGGAATAAGCCCATCCGAAAAAATATCGTTAATCCTTTCAATGTCATCAATGGTTCTAGTAGTAAGCGTGCCAATAGGTGTGGTATCAAATTGACGTAAATTTAGACCTACAATTTTTTCATAGACTGCTATGCGTAAATCCTTTACTACGCGCTGCCCTAGCGCTGCTGTCATAAATGAAAAGAAAAACCGAATAGCCGTTTCTACAAATAAAAACAGCACTTGAAAAAGGGTCACTGCGATGATAAATTTAGAAGCATCTGATATATTTTGGTCCGCAATAAATACACGGAGCCAGGCCGGAATATGAACTATTTTTCCGGTAGCCATATCCACTGTTAACTGGATTAAATAAGGACGAATTGGCGCAAAAATAGCCATTACGATAGCCAGCAAAACACTGCTATAAAATAAGACACGGTAGGGCTTTACAAATTTGAAAACCCGAACGAATAATAAAAAACTAAAAACTTTTTTAGGTGCCGACGTGCTCATGGTGAACTGCAAATGTAAGCACAAAAAAAGCGGGCTAATTCGTATATTCGTAAAAGATATGGACCAGGACCCGCAAATGAGTGCCGAACTTGCACTTCCAAAATATAATTTAAATGCCGAGCAAGAGAAGAACGAAATCGTTAGGCATTACCGTGCCCTGTCTAGAAGCCTCAGGCCTAAATTGAAAAAAGGTGACAAAGAATTGGTGCGCCAGGCTTTTGAAATGGCCGCAGATGCGCACAAAACCATGCGACGAAAAAGTGGCGAACCTTATATTTTACACCCCATCGCTGTTGCCATGATTTGTGTAGAAGAAATTGGACTGGGTGTAAGAAGTACCATTTGTGCGCTTCTTCATGATACTGTTGAAGATACCGATATTACGCTCGAAGATGTGCAGCGTGAATTTGGTACCGAAATTGCAAAAATTGTAGATGGCCTTACCAAAATCTCTTCGGTAATGGACACCAATACTTCGCAGCAAGCAGAAAATTTTAAAAAGATTTTATTAACCCTCACCGATGATCCTCGTGTGATTCTTATTAAACTAGCAGATCGCTTGCACAATATGCGTACGCTAGATCATATGAAAACAGAGAAGCAATTAAAAATTGCATCCGAAACAATTTGGGTATACGCGCCGCTTGCGCACCGGATGGGACTGTATAATGTAAAAACGGAACTTGAAGATTTATCCATGAAATACATGGAGCCTGTTGGATACAAAGACATTGCAAAAAAATTAGCAGAAACAAAAAGAGAACGCACCCGCTACATCAATGAGTTTGTAAAACCGATTAAAGAAAAATTAACCAATAGTGGTTTTGAATTTGAAATTTATGGACGGCCCAAAAGTATCCACTCGATTTGGAATAAAATAAAAAAGAAGGGTGTTGCATTTGAAGAAGTGTATGACCTTTTTGCCATTCGAATTATTTTAGACTCGGCGCCCGAAAAAGAAAAAGAAGATTGTTGGAAAGTATACTCTACCATTACAGACGAATACATGCCATCGCCAGAGCGTTTAAGAGACTGGTTAAGTAACCCCAAAAGCAATGGATACGAGGCTTTGCATACAACCGTGATGGGACCACAAGGTAAATGGGTAGAAGTTCAAATTCGTTCTAAACGTATGAACGAAATTGCAGAAAAAGGTTTAGCCGCGCATTTTAAATACAAAGAAGGAAACGATTCAGAAGATCGATTTGATAAATGGTTTGGACAAATTAGAGAAGTGTTAAGTACACAAGATGGAGCAGGCCTTGATTTTTTACAAGATTTTAAAACTTCTTTTTTAGCAGAAGAAATTTACGTGTATACACCAAAGGGTGAAGTAAAAATGCTACCTACCGGAAGCACCGCACTAGACTTTGCATTTGCTATTCACTCTGCCGTAGGATCTAAATGTATTGGTGCCAAAGTGCAGCATAAATTAGTGCCGTTAAGCCATGTGCTTCGCAGTGGAGACCAAATAGAAATTATTACCAGTAATAAACAAAAACCTTCCGAAGACTGGCTTGGTTTTGTAGTAACAGCGAAAGCAAAAAATAAAATTAAAGACGCGTTAAGGGAAGAAAAAAGAACCATTGCAGAAGATGGAAAATATGTGCTTCAACGCAAATTAGAAAGTATGGGTGCGGCATACAGCCAGCATAATATAGACGAACTCGTTCATTTTTATAAGCTACCATCAGGCTTGGATTTACACTATAAAATTGCTACCAAATCTCTTGACCTAAAAGAACTTAAAGACTTTACGGTTCATGGCGATAAATTAGAACTTCCTAAACCAAAGCCAAGTTTGATTGAAACCAGCACCGAAACCGGAGCTGGTAAAACCTACTCTAAAAAAGAATCGGAACTGATCATTTTTGGAGAAAGTAGCGACAAAATCAAGTATGCCCTTGGAAAATGTTGCAATCCAATACCAGGCGATGATGTATTTGGCTTTGTAAGTACCGGTAAAGGCCTCATTATACACCGGACCAATTGCCCCAATGCTACTCAATTATTAGCCAATTATGGACATCGGGTTGTTAAAACCAAGTGGGCTAAAAACAAAGAAATATCGTTTTTAACGGGTCTTAAAATTATTGGGCTCGACGATGTAGGGGTTATTAATAAAATTACCAATATTATTAGTGGTGATTTACGCATCAATATTGCGGGTCTTACCATTGAATCCAAAGAAGGTCTATTTGAGGGTACCATAAAAGTATTTGTACACGACAAAGAAGAGCTAGAAGTTCTTGTTACAAGGCTCAAAGCCCTACATGGTATCCAAACCGTAGACCGGTTTGACGCAGAAGCAGAAAATTAATTGTTAGTAGGACTTCCAAGACTTATTTTTGTTCCTCAAATTTGAAATTATGGTTGACGTATTATTAGGGTTACAATGGGGTGATGAAGGAAAAGGTAAAATAGTAGATTATTTTGCACCCAATTATGATATTGTTGCACGCTTTCAGGGCGGACCCAATGCTGGACACACTTTATATGTAGAAGGCAAGAAAATGGTACTTCACCAAATACCTTCTGGTATTTTTCACCAAAACAAAATCAATATTATTGGCGGTGGCGTGGTACTAGATCCAGTAACATTAAAAAGAGAATGTGATGCAGTAGCAGCCTTTGGAATTGATGTACGCAAAAATTTATTTATTTCTGCCCGTACCAATATTATTATTCCAACGCACCGTGCATTAGATAAAGCATCTGAACTTTCAAAAGGTGAAAGTAAAATCGGTTCTACCCTTAAAGGTATTGGACCCGCCTACATGGACAAAACAGGCCGTAACGCTTTAAGAGTAGGCGATTTGCTAGATAAACGCTTTACCACGCAGTACATTAAACTTCGATTAAAGCACCAAAAATTATTAGACAATTTTCATTTCATTGAAGATATTTCGGCGTGGGAAGAAGAGTTTTTTGAAGCCCTTGAGTTTTTAAAAACACTCAATGTGATCAACTGTGAATATTATATCAATGATCAAATTAAAGCAGGTAAAAAAGTATTAGCCGAAGGCGCACAAGGAAGCATGCTGGATATTGATTTTGGTACGTTCCCATTTGTTACCTCTTCTAACACGATTTCTGCCGGCGTTTGTACTGGACTTGGTGTTTCTCCGAAACAAATCAATGAGGTTTTTGGTGTAACCAAAGCCTATTGTACCAGGGTAGGTGGCGGTCCATTCCCTACCGAATTACACGACAGCGTAGGTGAAGAAATTAGAAAAATTGGGAGTGAATTTGGTGCTACCACAGGACGTCCGCGCAGATGCGGCTGGATCGATTTAGTAGCCCTAAAATACGCTTGTATGATTAATGGTGTAACGCAGGTAGTTATGACAAAAGCCGACGTTTTAGACGCTTTTGAAGAGCTGCAGGTATGTACCGCATACGGGATAGATGGTGCTACTACAAAAGAAGTGCCTTTCCAGATGTCAAATATCCAAATTGACCCTGTTTTACAAAGTTTTAAAGGTTGGAACATGGATACCACTCAATTAAAATTGGCCTCCGAACTCCCAGCTACCATGAATACTTACGTAGATTTTATCAATAGTTATATTGGCGCCCCTGTTACTTATGTATCAAACGGACCTGGACGCGAACAAATAGTAAAAATTTAGGAGAAAAAATATTTTAAATTTTTTTGCAATTTTATTTGGTTAAAAGGAATTTGCGTTGAAATTTTACGCAGTAAATCTTATTAGAAATATGGCAGCGAAATCTGATAAGGATCAAAAGTCCTCAGCCCCTAAAACAGCAACAAAAAAAGTTGCACCCAAAGCTTCTTCTAAAAGCAAAAAGCAATTAGAAGAAGATGATGATGATTTTGACACCGATGACGAAATGTCTACGCCGAAAAAATCAAGTAGTAAATCCGCATCAAAAAAGTCCGTTGATGACGACGATGATGATTTTGATGAGGAAGAAGAAAATGATGATTGGAATGCAAGTGAAGAAGACGAAAGCTGGGATCCTGACTTTGCAGAATTTGATTTACCAAAAAGTAAAACCAAAAAGCCTGCTGGCCCTAAAAAGAAAGGCACTGCTTCTGACGAGGAAGATTTCAAATTAGATGACGACTTCAACGATTTCGATTTGTTTGATGATAAGAATGGTGGATTTGATGACGATGACGATGATTTTTAATCATCTGTAACCCTACGTGAAAAAAAATAAGCAGGTTTTTTTAATAGATAATCCCACATCATTTAAAGTGCAAATCTTAGATTGGATAAACCAATTTGATGTTTGCACTTTTTTAGATAACCATGCTTATGAATCACCCTACGCTTCGCTGGATTGCATAGCAGCAGCTAACCCATCTTCTTTTGTTGCACTTGAAAAAGTAAACGCTACTGCGGTTGACGAATTCATACAAACGCATAGCGGTGAATGGATTTTTGCACATTTCAATTACGAATACCACAGCATTACAAAATCAAACAACAAAGCAAACCTTACAGGGTTTCCACTCGGCTATTTGTATACACCATCGGTAATCATAGAACTTGCTGGCAATAAGGTAACCATCCAAAGTGAACATGAAAATCCGCAACAACTCTTTAATCAAATAAAGAGTTACACCCGTGTGGTTTTAGCTGATCAAAAAGCCTCGCAAACAACCAGTATCACCCCTTTAATTAGCAAATCGGCGTATCTAGAAGCGATCCATAAATTATTAGCACTTATTAGACGTGGCGATTTTTATGAAATCAATTATTGCCAAGCTTTTGAAGTGCAACATTTACCAGCGCATCCGGTAGATGTTTACACCCATTTAACGGCTGTATCGCCGACTCCTTTTGCATGTTTTTATAAAAATGATAGCGATTATGTTTTGTGCGCCAGCCCAGAAAGATACCTACAAAAAAAAGGTAATCAACTTATTTCACAACCCATTAAAGGGACCATCAAAAGGGGGCTAGAAAATGACGCAGCTGATCATTTGCAATTACAGACATTACAAAGCAGTAGTAAAGATAAAAGTGAAAATGTAATGGTGGTTGACCTTGTTCGTAATGATTTGAGTAAAATTTGCGTACAAGGATCTGTTCAGGTATCAGAACTTTTTGGCATTTATAGTTTCCCGCAGGTACATCAAATGATTTCCACTATTACCGGCAAGGTCAATGATACTATTTCATTTTCCGAAATTTTAGACGCTACATTTCCAATGGGCAGTATGACAGGCGCCCCTAAAAAAAGGGTTATGGAAACAATTGATACATTAGAGCCTACCAAACGTGGCTTGTACTCGGGCACTATTGGCTATTTTAACCCAGCCGGAGATTTTGATTTCAATGTCGTAATTAGAAGTATTTTTTATAACAGCGATACCAAACAGGGGAGCTATCAAGTAGGCGGCGGTATCACCATTTATTCGGATCCAGATAAGGAGTATGACGAATGTTTACTCAAAGCTGAGGCTATCAAAAAGGTATTAACCACTACTTACGACACTACTGATTGACGCCTTCAATAATAGCCCTCACAGACGCTAGTAGCAATTGATTTTTTTTAGCTAAAAAAATAGCTTCCTTCTCTTTTGAAATGCGCATGGCATATTTTTCACCTGCTGCTAGGGCTTTATCAAAACCAGGGTTCCATGCATTAAACTGCTGAATATTAATTTGTAATTCATTGGCCACCACGAGTGAGTTGAACCGCCCAGATACTTCGATCAGTGCTGACCCTGCAAGTTCTGCGGCAGAAAGTGTAAGCGGCGTGTTTTTATTTTGCGTTTTTGCCTGTGCTACTTCTGCGGCTGTCATGGTGGTAAATCCGCCAGCACCTTCAAAGATCAAATGAGTAGCAATAAATTTCTTAACATGATTGCGCGTTTCTTCAGGTAAAAAATATTGTAGTTGCCAAAAGTCTTTACTTTTTGCTTTTCTAATAGCTGATCGTACACAACCATTCCCGCAATTGTAAGCGGCTACAACAAGTAACCAATCATCAAATTCGGTATATAATTTTTTCATGATCCGCGCTGCCACGTGCGTGCTTTTAAAATAATCGGTGCGTTGATCCCAATAACCACCTACTTGCAATCCGTATTCTTTGGCAACGGCTGGCATGAGCTGCCAGGGACCCACAGCGCCGGCCCATGATGTTCCTCCTGCGCCTAAATGACTTTCAATGACGCTGAGGTATTTCATTTCTTTTGGGATACCATAATTGATGAGAATTTGATCATACAAATCAAAATAGGGTTTGCCCCATACTTTCATTTTCTCTAATGACTTACCCTGCTTTCTAATGTATTCTTCTACAAAAGAAATAGCGCGCGGATTGATTTGTGATTGATAGGGCTTATTAGATGCTACTTTATTGTACAAAAATAAATTAGAGAAGGGTTTTTTATCGTCAATGATGGTATCTGATATAGCCGTTTTTGCGGATGCAACATATTGCACCAGCATTAATAATACGCAAAACAATAAACGTAAAAACTTATTCATGTAATTTTTGAATAGCCGTTGAAAGTTGTAATAGCGTTACCTCTTCAAATGGTGCACACATAATTTGAAGTCCAAAAGGAAGTCCCGATGAATGCTGATACAGGGGCATTGAAATAGCTGGAATACCCACAAGATTTGCATACACCGTATAAATATCTGCTAAAAACATAGTGACCGAATCTTTAGTATTGTCGCCAATTAAAAATGCAGGACTAGGTACTGTTGGAGAAATGATAGCATCATAATTTTTAAATAATTGCGCCGCTTCGTCCACCAATAGTTTTCTAATTTGTTGTGCTTTGGTAAAATACGCATCATAATAACCAGCGCTTAAAACAAAAGTGCCGAGCATAATTCTACGTTTTACCTCTTTACCAAAACCTTCACTTCTTGTATCTTTATAGAGCGCTGTAAGATCTTTGTTGTCAGCGTTAGATCGGTGTCCAAATTTTACGCCATCATAGCGCGACAAATTACTAGACGCTTCGGCGGTGGTTAACACATAGTATGTAGGAACTACCATATCTAGCATGTCAAATGATACAGCATCTACCGTATACCCTGCTTGTTGTAAGCGATCAATTGTTGTATAAATAGCTGACTTAATTTCAGGATCTAAACTGGGGTGTTCGAGTGCTTCTTTAAAATAAGCAATACGCTTTTTTGAAAGTTGTTCATCTACCAACGTATTATACGCAGGAACCGGTTGTTCTGAAACGGTGCTATCAAATGCATCTTGGCCTGCAATAATTTCAAGCACGGCCGCAACATCGGCTACCGATTTAGCAAAAATGCCTATTTGATCAAATGAAGAAGCATATGCTATAAGTCCATAACGAGATATTCTGCCATAAGAAGGCTTGAGTCCAACAATACCGCAAAAGTCGGCGGGCTGTCTAACAGAACCGCCCGTATCTGATCCGAGGCTTACCATGCAGTGGTTCATTTGAACAGCAACTGCCGATCCGCCGGATGAGCCACCCGGAACGCGAAGTGGATCTATGCCATTTTTTACGGGACCAAACGCAGAGTTTTCGTTGCTACTGCCCATGGCAAACTCATCACAATTTTGGCGACCTAAAATAATGGCGCCAGCGGCTTGTAATTTTTCTACAACAGTTGCGTCAAAAATGGAATGAAAATTTTCTAAGATTTTTGAAGCTCCCGACAATAGATGATGCTTATAGGCAATCACATCTTTTAAACCCACAATTACGCCATGTAAAGGCAGTAATGGTTGTCCGGATGCAATATGATCGTCTAGTTTTTTTGCTGCTGCTAATGCTTCGTCTTCGTAGATATTAAGCCATGCATTTAAAGAGGCGCCGCTTGTAGCTGATTGCACAAAAAAACGAACGGCCTCCACAACTGTGGTTTGGCCGCTCTGTAAATTGTTATGATAGTCTTTGATTGTAGTGAACAGAAACAAAGGCTAAATTTGTTTGTTAGTCAGAAAAAGTGAGGTAAAAATTAAGCTTGTGTATCTTTTTCTTTGATACCTTCTTCTAATTCTTTTTTCACGTTGTTTTTTGCATCGTTGAATTCACGGATACCTTTACCAAGGCCACGCATAAATTCTGGAATTTTTCGTCCGCCAAATAAAACAAGTACAACTACTGCAATGAGTAATATTTCTTGAAATCCTAAGTTGCCCATAATAATTTGATTTAAGATTATAAAGGTAGGGGAAAAAGCATGTAAAGGCCCAAATAAAAGGCATAAAAAAACGGAAGTAGCAGTGGTGCTAACTTCCGTTTGTAAAAAGGTATTGTTCTACTAGAAACGTTTTTCTTTAATACGTGCACTTTTACCGCTACGCTCACGTAGGTAATATAGTTTAGCACGACGAACCTTACCCGATTTGTTTAATTGGATAGATTCGATATTTGGGGAAAGGATTGGGAATAAACGCTCAACGCCCACGCCATCTGAAATCTTACGTACAGTGAATGAAGCAGTTGCTCCTGTTCCTTGTAACTTGATTACGTCTCCACGGAAACTTTGAATACGTTCTTTACCACCCTCAACGATTTTATAGTTAACAGTGACATTATCACCAGCCTTGAAGGCAGGATATTGCTTTTTTACGGTTAATTGTTCGTGTACAAACTGAACTGCTGCGTCCATATCTTTTAATTTTTGCGGACGGCAAAGGTAGGGGTAAAAATCGAAAATCGGAAGTGATTTGCAATTTTTTTTACCTAGCTACGTTTACTGCCCTTTTCTCTCTAATTACGGTTACTTTAATTTGACCCGGATACGTCATTTCGGTTTGGATTTTTTGAGCTATTTCGAAGCTCAATTTATCGCTATCTCCATCCGTAACTTTCTCAGCCTCAACGATTACGCGCAGTTCACGACCCGCCTGGATAGCATAGGCCTTTTCTACGCCTTGGTACGCTAAAGCCAGGTTTTCAAGGTCTTTAATACGCTGTAAATATTGTTGCATGATTTCCCTACGAGCACCCGGGCGCGCGCCAGAAATGGCGTCACAAGCCTGAATAATAGGAGAAATCACATATTGCATTTCCATTTCATCGTGGTGGGCTCCAATAGCGTTTACAACAGCTGGGTTTTCACCATATTTTTCGGCGAGTTTAGCACCTAGCAATGCGTGGCTTAGTTCTGTTTCTTCGTCAGGAACCTTACCTATATCGTGTAATAAACCGGCTCTTTTAGCAAGCTTAGGGTTCATGCCTAACTCAGATGCCATGATGCCACATAAGTTGGCAGTTTCTCTACTGTGCATGAGTAGGTTTTGACCATAAGAAGATCTAAAACGCATTTTACCTACAATACGGATAAGCTCTTTGTGAAGACCATGGATACCCATTTCAATAACGGTACGCTCTCCAATTTCCATTACCTGCTCTTCCAATTGTCTGCGGGTTTTTTCAACCACTTCTTCAATACGTGCTGGGTGAATACGACCATCAGAAACAAGTCGTTGTAAACTTAAACGGGCAATCTCTCTACGAAGTGGATCGAAAGAAGATAAGATGATTGCTTCCGGAGTATCATCTACAATTAAATCTACCCCAGTTGCAGCTTCGATGGCTCTAATATTACGACCTTCTCTACCAATAATTTGGCCTTTAATTTCGTCTGTTTCAAGGTTAAATACAGTAACAGTATTTTCGATGGTTTGCTCTGCTGCTGTACGTTGTATGGTTTGAATGACAATTTTACGCGCTTCTTTATTTGCCTTTTGCTTGGCATCTTCGATGATGTCTTGCTGCATGGATAAAGCACGCGTTTGCGCTTCATTTTTAAGACTTTCGATGAGTTGCTCACGCGCATCATCAGCACTCAAATTGGCAATTTTTTCGAGGCGGCGAATATGTTCTTCTTGGTGTTTTTCAAGCTCGGTACGCTTTGCGTTTACTACATCAATTTGCCTATTTAGGTTTTCTTTGATGGCTTCGTTTTCTTTGACTTGCTTATCTAGCGAAGTTTCTTTTTGGTTAATGGTAATTTCTTTTTGCTTGAGTCTGTTTTCTACGTCTACCACTTTGCGGTTGCGTTCTAGCACTTCTCTTTCATGCTCGGATTTAAGCTGTACAAATCTTTCCTTAGCCTCAAGTTGCTTTTCCTTTTTTACAGTT
The DNA here is from genome assembly GCA_049418605.1 of Sediminibacterium sp. GTDB lineage: Bacteria > Bacteroidota > Bacteroidia > Chitinophagales > Chitinophagaceae > Sediminibacterium. The sequence goes on from JBMSJE010000001.1 coordinate 54,786, forward strand.
TCAGCTCTTAATTCGGCTTCTTTTAAGATGTTAGCGGCCTGTGTGTTGGCTTCTTCAATTTGTTTTTTAGTGTTTTTTGCGAAGAAAACCCTTCCCGCAACAACCCCTACTACAAGTGAGGTGGCGGCAAGTATTATAGAGACAATCGTCTGGTCCATTTTTAGCTTTTTTTAAGTTGTTCACAATCATTCTTTCACGCATACACATGAAGATTTACTTTAATAAGTAATCGGATAGGAACGAAGATACTTAAATCAGCGCTTTATCAATGAGTTTTTCGAGAGAGTTTATCTTTTCAGCAGCTTCTTTCCACTTTAGTTCGTGGATGGTGCTAGTGTTTTGCTCGGTAGCAAACCATAAAAGAACCATGGCTACATAGTCCTGCATGTCTTTACCGGCCAAATTTTGGCGGTACTCAGCTATTTTATCGTTGATAAGGCTTGCCGATTTACGCACCATTTCCTCCTCATTTGGCTCAATTCGGATGCGGTAGCTTCGATCTGCAATAACAATATTGATGGGGATTAGCTCAGACATACTATTTATTTAAGAAGCGTTAAACAGTGGTCAATTTCTTTGAGGTAGGTATTAATGCGCTTTTCGAGGGCTGCTTTTTCCTGGTCCGAATAACCGCTGGCAGAACTTACTTGTAAACCATCAAGCTGTTGTTGAAGACTTCGCAGCATCGTCTCTTTTTGGTGTACTATACCGGTTGCTTTTTCTAGATCGGCAGTTAGGCGCTGATTTTCACGAAGTAACTGCTGCTGATTTTTGAGTAGCAAATGCAACTTTTCTTGCAAAGATTTGATATGTGTTTCGAATTCAAACATGTAAATACGCGTATAAATATAAGTGCTTATTTTCTGATTTCAGCACCTAATTCTTTTTCAAAAGCACTGATTAATTTGGATACCATACCATCTGTTTCGGTATCTGTCATGGTTTTTTCTTCGTCAACAAATGTAAAACTAAGTGCCATCGACTTTTTGTTCACCCCTAATTTATCACTTTCAAACACATCAAATAAACGGATGCCTTTTAGCTTAGGAAGTTTTACGGTAGCCACAGCAAGCTCAATAGCAGCATAGGTTACAGCACGGTCCACTACAAGTGCCAAATCTCGTTGTACAGCTGGAAACTTAGAAACTTCGGTGTATACAATTTTTTGTTTTTCGGCGGCAGTAACAAGCGCAGCCACATCGATGTCTACAAAAACAACCCCTTGTTTGATGTCAAATTGTTGACGCTTTTTAGGTGATACTTCTTGTAAAGTAGCAATGGTAATACCACCTACTGTTGCAGCAACACAGGCACTTGCGGTGTCTTTTGCGCTGTCGTCTAATGACCAGTTAATAGGCGGCAATCCAATTAGAGTAGCAACTGCTTGCAAAATACCTTTTGCCATTAAAAGGTCTTGTTCTTTTGATTTAACACGCCAACCTTCTTCGGTATCTAAACCACTTAAATAAATACACAAATGCTCTTTTTCAGCATACTGACCAGAACCACTGGTAGCATAGGTTTTACCAAATTCAAATAAACGCAAATTATGGTTACGTCTATTGCAATTATAAGCGATGGTTTCAAGTCCAGTTTCAAGCATCGATGGACGAAGCACGTCTAAATCGGCACTTAAATTATTGATCATTTTTACCGCCGTTGATAAAATAGCTGGCGTAAAATATTGACTGTTGGTAATGGAGTTTGTAAAAATTTCTACAAAGCCTTTACCTACTAAAAAGTTGGCTGTTTTTTCTTTGATCACTTCTTTAGCACTTGCTACTTCTACAGCAGGGCTAATGGTAATGGTGGTAGGGATTTCAATATTATCGAGTCCGTCAATACGTAAAATTTCTTCTACTAAATCGGCAGGGATACTAATGTCAGGTTTGCTATAAGGTACTGCAACACGTAGTTCATCAATGCCTTCCGCAATCACTTCAAAACCCAGTGCAGTCAAGATTTTTTTAACCGCTTCGGGGTGGTAGTTTTTACCACTTAATTTTTTGATGTAATGATACTTAACCGCTACTTCTGTTTTAGGCGTTACGTTTGGATAGATGTCTGTAATGTCAGAACTAATGTTACCGCCAGCCACTTCTTTAATAAGTAAAGCAGCTCTTTTTAAAACCTGAACTGTGGATGCAATATCTACTCCTTTTTCAAATCTAGTAGCAGCGTCGGTGCGCAATCCATGATGTAAAGACGTTTTACGAATGGTGGTTGGATGAAACCAAGCACTCTCTAAAAATATGGACGTCGTTCCTGCATGTACGCCACTTGCAGCACCACCAAACACACCTGCAATACACATAGGATCTTTGGCATTACAGATTAATAAATCTGAATCTTGTAGTTTTCTTTCTTTGGTATCAAGTGTTATAAATGATGTACCAGCAGCCACATTTTTTACAATCACTTTGCCGCCCGTAACAGCTGCTGCATCAAAAGCATGCAGCGGCTGACCCGTTTCGTGTAATATATAATTGGTAACGTCTACGATATTATTGATAGGTCTTACGCCAATAGCCGTTAATCTATTTTTTAACCAACTTGGAGAATCAGATACCGTAACACCCGTTAATTCGACACCCGCATAACGCTTACAGGCTGCTTCGTTTTCGATGCTAACAGTAATCGTTTTATTATTTTGATCTGGGGTAAAAGAATTTGAAAACGGTGTAACCGGTTTTGCTTCTTTTTCGTGGTGCGTTAAATAAGCACACACATCTTTTGCAACACCCAAATGGCTCATTGCGTCCATTCGGTTTGGTGTTAAACCAATTTCATATACCCAGTCTTGATAAGGCTCAAACAACGTGGCAGCAGGCGTTCCAACGATTGTAGCTGCTGGCAATACCATGATTCCATCATGACTGCTGCCAAGTCCTATTTCATCTTCGGCGCAAATCATTCCAAAACTTTCTTCGCCTCTAATTTTTGCAACACGCATGGTTAACGGATCACCTGCACTTGGATAAATAGTTGTGCCAATAGTGGCAACTACTACTTTTTGCCCTACGGCAACATTAGAGGCACCACATACAATTTGTAATGGAGTTTCGGCGCCAATATGTACGGTGGTGATTTTTAATTTATCGGCATTGGGATGCTGCGAAACAGTAAGCACTTCCCCAACAGTTAAGCCAGCAAGTCCTCCTTTTACATTTTCATAAAACGTTAAACTTTCAACCTCTAATCCAATAGACGTTAAAATTTTAGACAATTTTTCAGGGTCAATGGGCCAAGGCAGGTATTCAGATAGCCAGTTATAACTTATGGTCATGATTGCTTTTACGTATTTAAGAGGCTCAAAAATAAGTTTTTATAGCCGTAAATGCTACGCTTTCCTGAGAACAAAAGACACAATCATCCAATACTTCTTTCTGCACAAGATTTGTTAACAATGGCCATTTTTAGTGGAATAAGTTTTGATATTGGTGGATAACAGTAGTAAATTGTGTGGATAGCGCAGTAAAAACCTGCGTGGAACGGTGCGTTCCGTGTGGACGAAAAATAGCGAGGAAATACTTGAAAAAGCGCAAATGTTGGTGCATATTCGCTCTGTTCTGCAATAAACGCAGCCAATTATTCGACTTTGTAAAGCAAGCTAAAAATGGACGTTAAAATTACCAATACCAACCGCAAACCTAGAAAGCCATCCATAGACATGAGTAGCATGCTCTATGGCAAAGTGCCCCCGCAAGCAAAAGAATTAGAGGAGGCGGTACTGGGTGCGATCATGCTAGAAAAAAGCGCTTTTGATACCGTATCAGAAATTATCAAGCCCGAATGTTTTTATGTAGAAGCGCATCAGCTCATTTTTAAAACGATGCAGCAACTGCAAAATGATAGTGTACCTATTGACATTTTAACGGTGGTTGAAGGCTTAAAATCTAAAAATGAACTAGATCTTGTAGGTGGCCCTTATCAAATTACCAAACTCACCAACTCGGTGGTATCGGCTGCCAATATTGACGCGCACGCAAGAATTATCCTACAAAAATTTATTCAACGCGAACTCATTAGAATTAGTGGTGAAATTATTGGTGACGCATACGAAGACAGCACCGACGTTTTTGATTTACTAGATGAGAGTGAAACAAAAATGTTTAATATCACCAACAATTATCTAAAAAAGAATTTCGAAGAAATAGGACAGGTACTTGCCAAAACCATCAATCGTATTGATGAAATGCGTACCAAAACAGAAGACATTTCTGGGGTACCAAGTGGATTCCCAACACTAGACCGCATCACCTACGGTTGGCAACCTACCGATTTAATTATTTTGGCGGCAAGACCGTCTGTGGGTAAAACTGCCTTTGCATTAAATTTAGCACGTAACGCGGCGCTGCACCCTACAAAGCCCATCCCTGTTGGGTTTTTCTCATTAGAGATGAGTGCGCCACAACTTGTGCAACGTATTTTAAGTGCAGAGAGTGAAATTAAAATGGAAAAAATTTCTAGGGGTAAACTAGAAGATTATGAATACCAACAACTACACGCAAAAGGACTAAAAAAATTAGAGCGTGCGCCACTTTACATCGATGACACTGCCGCTTTAAATATTTTTGAATTTAGAGCAAAAGCCAGAAGACTTGTAAACAAACACAAAGTTGGTATCATCATCATTGACTACCTACAATTAATGAGTGGTAGTGGTGATAGAAACAATAACCGTGAACAAGAAATTTCAAATATCTCTCGAAGCTTAAAAGCACTTGCCAAAGAATTAAACATTCCAATTGTTGCACTTTCACAGTTGAGTCGTGCGGTGGAAACAAGAAAAGAAAGTAAGATGCCGCAGTTGAGTGACCTTCGTGAATCGGGTGCGATTGAACAAGACGCCGATATGGTTATGTTTATTTACCGTCCAGAATATTACGAAGTAATGAGCAATGATATGGGCGAAAGCACACATGGAGAAACGCACGTAAGAATTGCAAAACATAGAAACGGTCAGTTAGATACCATTAAACTACGCGCTAAACTAGATATTCAAAAATTTGAAGAATGGGATGGCGATGGTTCTGGATTTGGATCTAGCAATTGGAAACCGGTTGCCCCAGGAAGCACGGCTGGTTCTGGCACACAAGACAGTGCTAAATTATTTATTCAAAAAGAGAGCAAAATGAATGAGGGTGATTTTGACGAAGGTTTTGACAATGAAACACCTTTTTAATTCACCTCATTTTCTAATAACATGTCGGCGCTACCTTATTTTTACGAACCTAGCATAGATGCATCAAATACGCACTTTGAATTAAGTGAAGCGACGTCAAAACACTGCATTCAAGTGCTTCGTATGCGTGCCGGCGAAAGCCTGCACCTCACAGATGGTATTGGTAACCTTTACACCGCAAGCATTGTAGAGCCTGATAAAAAAAAGACAGTCGTAAAAATTGACTCGGTAATGCATACCCCTGCGCCTACTAAAAACGTTTGCATTGCCATTGGACTTTTAAAAAATACAGGACGTTTTGAATGGTTTTTAGAAAAAGCGACGGAAATGGGCGTGACAAAAATTGTCCCGTTAATTTGCGAGCGAAGCGAGCGTTCTAACCTCAAAGGGGAACGCATGCAAGGGGTTGTTGTTGCTGCACTTATTCAGAGCAAACAAACATGGTTGCCTGTTTTATCGGAACCCATTACTGTTGCGCAGTTTATTGACAAACACCCTACTTCGCAAAAGCTCATTGCGCATTGTGAAGCGGGCAATAAAACAGCACTCACAAACATCCCTAATAGCGGCGATACAAGTATTCTAATTGGTCCAGAAGGTGATTTTACACCTTCAGAAATTACACTTGCCATAGAGGCAAAATATACACCTGTTAGTCTTGGCGAAACCAGGCTCAGAACCGAAACAGCGGGCATGGTAGCCGCAGCGCTTTTACTTTTCAAAAATTAACTGCATCCATAAAATCACTGCATGCAAGCTATCTATCAAATTTTTCGCAGTCACTTTTTTATCCGATCTATTATTTTATTCATGGGCGTTGGAAGTGCTACTAGTAGTTGGGGGAATTTTTATTCGGCGCAAAAACAAGATAGTATTACAGATCCTTCCATAGATTCTTTTATAACTAAAAATGAAGTGGTGCAAAAATATAGCACTGCGATTAAAGAATTTTACACGTCCAATAAACACCAATATGTGTGGATGCAACCCAAGGGCGTCAAGCAAATTGCAAAAGATTTTATAACACATGTAAACAAGCTTGCCCCAAATACAATTGATAGTAATTTTATCCTACAACTTACCAAACAAGATTTCGCTCAAAACAATACTGCAACAAATATTGAATTGTCTTTAAGCCTTGCATTTTTTACATATGCAGAAAAATGGCTAACCCCTAGTAACATTGACCCATCAAGTGTTAATTGGCTGATTCCCAAAAAGTCTATTTCGCTTGCAAATCAATTAAAATACTGGCTCAGCCCAGCAACTAAAATGGGATTCAATACAGGAAGTCAAAACTTTAAACAACTACTCGAAAATTATACAAGCCTCACTACTATCGCGGCACTTGATACGGGAATAAATATCACTGCTTCCAATATAAAAATTAAAAAGGGACAAATGCTCCCGGTTATCAGACAAGTAAAAAAGAAATTGCATTTAATAGGTGATTTTAAAAGCACAGATACTTCATCCTTGTTCAGTAATACACTAGGCATTGCTATTAATAAATTTCAAGAAAGAATGGGGCTTGCATCTACCAATATTATCGACAAAGCCTTACTAAAAGCGATTGCCACTCCCATTCAAGATTATGTCAATACAATCGCCATTAACTTAGAACGTTTACGTTGGATGCCAGCTATGTTGGATAGCAATTATATCGTTGTAAATATTCCAGCCTATCAGCTGCTTGTATTTGATAGCAGCAAAATTCAGTTTAAAATGCCGGTGATTGTTGGATCCGAATCCAATAACACCGTCATATTTAGCAACCGCATGCGGTACATTGTTTTTAGCCCCTACTGGAATGTGCCGCCCAGTATTGTAAAAGCTGAAATTTTACCGGGCATGAGAAAAAATAAAAACTATTTAGCATCTAAAAATATGGAGATTACAACCCCTGGTGATATACCCACCATCAGACAATTACCTGGTGTGCAAAACTCCCTTGGGCTTGTAAAATTTTTATTTCCAAATCCTTACAATATTTATTTGCATGATACGCCCGGCAAACACCTTTTTGCAAAGGAAAACAGGAGTTTAAGCCATGGCTGTATAAGACTTGGTGACGCACGTAAAATGGCAGGCTACCTACTCAGAAATGATACCAGTTGGACGGCCATTAAAATAGATACTGCCATGCATCAGCAAAAAGAAAAATGGGTGACCCTTAAAAAAACAATTCCTGTTTTTATGGCTTACTTTACAAGCTGGGTGGATAGTAATGGTATATTGCAATTTAGAAAAGACATTTACGATTTAGATGAAAAAATGGAGCGTATTCTTTTTAGAAAAGAAGAGTCCCAACTCTAACATCCATATCCTAACTTTGACTCAAAGAAATAAAATGCATTTAATAGAAGTAACAAGCGCCGATACTGCCAAAGATTTTTTAGAAGTGCAGGCTATTATCAATGTAGGTAACCCCAATTATATTAGACCCCTTAACAACGAGGTTAACGACGTATTTGACGTTAACAAAAATAAAAATTTCAAATACGGAGAAGCCAAAAGATGGATTCTCGAAACAGATGATGGCGCTCTCGTAGGCCGTATTGCAGCATTTACCAATTCAAAATATATTAATAAAGGAACCGATTTTAAAACGGGTGGCGTTGGTTTTTTTGATTGTATCAACGACCAGGCAGCTGCAAACTTATTATTTGACACCGCCAAAGATTGGCTTTCTAAAAAAGGAATGGAAGCCATGGACGGACCCATCAATTTTGGAGACAGAGACAAATGGTGGGGCCTCATGGTAGAAGGATTTGACAAACCACCTATGTACGGCATGTCGTATAATCCAGAATATTACGAAACACTTTTTAGCAACTATGGATTTCAAAATTATTACAACCAGTACTATTACGCGATGAGTGTAAAAGAGGAGCTTCCTAGTAGATTCCCTGAAAGACACGCGCGCTTTGCTGCAAAGCCAGACTATGTGGCTAAGCATGTTAAATTAAGTGAGCTAGAAAAATATGCAGGAGACTTTGCAACGGTGTACAATGCAGCCTGGGCGCAACATGGCGAGGCAAAAGAAATTACCAAAGAACAGGTAATCAAGCTATTTAAGACCATGAAACCTATTATGGATGAGCGTCTAGTTTGGTTTGCCTATTATAAAGCAGAGCCTATTGGCATGTTCATTAACATCCCAGACCTCAATCAATATTTCAAACATTTTAATGGCAAACTTGGTTGGTTTGAAAAACTCCGTTTGTTATACATGACAAAAACAGGAAAAAACAAACAGTTAACCGGACTTGCTTTTGGTATAGTTCCTAAATACCAATCACTTGGCATTGATAGTTTTATGATTCAGGAATGTTCGTTACTCATAAAAAATAAAGATTGGTACGACCGTTACGAAATGGGCTGGGCTGGCGATTGGAATCCAAAAATGCTCAATATTTATAAAAGTTTAGGCGCTACACCTAGCCGCAGAATGGTCACTTTTAGATGCCTTTTTGATGCATCCAAGCCCTTTGAACGTCACCCAGAAATGGTATACGGCTAAAATTATACCCATGTGCAAAAAAGTTGGGGTTTAGATAAGGGGAAGCTTACCGTTGTGCTTATATTGCAACCCTGTTATGGAAAATCATTTTGTTGTTTCGGCCCGTAAGTATAGACCCCAAAACTTTAATACCGTTGTTGGGCAATCGCATATTACGACAACCCTAAAAAACGCCATTAAAAACAACCAACTCGCACACGCTTTTTTATTTTGTGGTCCAAGAGGTGTTGGAAAAACAACATGTGCCAGAATTTTAGCCAAAACCATCAACTGTACAAGTCCAACTCCAGATGGTGAAGCTTGTAACACTTGTAACAGCTGCGTATCGTTTGACGCAGGCACATCACTTAATATTCATGAACTGGATGCTGCGAGTAACAACTCGGTAGATGATATTAGATCACTGGTAGAGCAGGTTAGATTTGCACCCCAGGCTGGTAAATATAAAGTATATATTGTGGATGAGGTACACATGCTCAGTGCCAGTGCCTTTAATGCATTTTTAAAAACATTAGAAGAACCCCCTTCATATGCGATTTTTATTTTAGCAACTACCGAAAAGCATAAAATACTTCCAACCATTTTAAGTCGTTGCCAAATTTTTGATTTTAAAAGAATCACCAACAACGATACCGTAGAACACTTAGAAGAAATTGCTGGAAAAGAATCGATAAAAGCGGAGCGCGCAGCACTTCAAGTAATTGCACAAAAAAGTGAAGGCTGCATGCGTGATTCACTTAGCATACTCGATAAAATTGTAAGCTTTACGGGTGGTAGTTTAACCTATCAAAATACCCTAGAGCACTTAAACATTTTAGACGAAGATTACTTTTTTAAACTGCTAGAAAGTATGCAGACCAAGGATTTGGCGGCATCGATGGTACTCTACGACGAAATCAATAGGAAAGGTTTTGAAGGGGATATGGTACTCAATGGTTTTGCAGAATTCATTCGTAATATTTTAGTTTGTAAGGATCCTAAATCTGCAGCACTACTAGAAGTAGTAGAAGGTATGCAGGATAAATACACAAGTGCAGCCGCTGCTATGGGCATGTCTTATTTGGTGAGTGCGCTTAACATTTTAAATGAAGCGGAGATTAATTATAAAATGGCGCGTAACAAAAGATTACACGTAGAACTCACACTCATTAAATTAAATTTCTTACAAGAAGCCATCGAGCTTGCTTCTGAAAATGGTTCTTTCATAAAAAAAAAACGGATTGACGGACCAGTAGCCATTAAAACAAGAAGTATTCCTTCTATACAAGTTCTTACGCCACAACATAATAATACTGCTAATAAACCAAGCCTTTCTATCGATAAGGGCATAGCGGCAAGTATACCTGCACATGCTGTTGCACAATCAACAATGCCAATTTCAAAACCATCGGCAGCGCTTACGCCAAGTACGCCTACTCAAACTCCGGCTCCAAAAAAGAATCTTTTATCCACTTTAAGAGAGAAATATGGTGACCAATATGCCATTGAAGAGGTAAAAGAAGCAGAATCGCTGAATATCGAAAAACTTAGGGCTTGTTGGGACGATTATGGCGCCACCTTAGAAGCACAACAAAAGCACTCTGCCTCAGGCACTTTTAAAATGGCCATACTTGAAATTGAAAGTGATATTCATTTTACGGTTCGTGTACCCGGCTTAACAGCTCAAAAGTTTGTAGAACAGGAACGCATGACGCTCATTGATCAAATATTTGCTACGTTTAACAATAGGTCTATAAAATTTAGCATCATTGTAGACGCTACAGAAAAAGAAGATGTGCCTATTCATATGCGACTTAATAGTAAGCAAAAATTTGAACGCATTAGTGAGCAGTATCCGTTACTAAAAGAGTTAAAAGAGAAACTGAAATTAGAAATTGATTATTAATATAGTGATCTGCTATATTTTTTTGGCAGCACTATAATTATTTTTTAATAACCATTGTAATACTTTGTCGCGCTGATCTCCTTGTACTATAATTTCGGCATCTTTTACAGAACCGCCTGTACCACAAAAGTTTTTTAGCTGTTTACCTAATTTTTCAACGTCATCACTCGTGCCAATAAATCCGGTTACCAGCGTAACAGCCTTACCTGCTCTATGTTTGGTGTCTAGCCTAATACGGAGTTGTTGTTTAGCAGGCGGTAAGGTTTCCAATACTTCATCCTTTTCAGGCTCAAAGCTGAAGTTGGGATCGGTGCTATAAATGAACCCTCTTGCGTCTGATTTATTTTTTTTGCTCATAAAAATAAAATCGAAAATTAATTAACGCGAAGGGTTACAATATGATAAGGTGCTGCATTTTTTTTCATGAGCATCAGCGTAATGTTATAGTTTTTTGAAGCGCCACTAATTTTTCCAGTCAGATACATGGTATTGCCAATTTCTCTTTGAGCTGTACGTTCAAAACCCTTGATCTTATATTCGGCATAAAATGCAGCTAATTTTTGGGCCGCTTTTTCTTCTGCAACAATTTTATCTTCAGGAGCATCTAAAAATTTTATGTCTACTACCACAGCAAAATGTTTTGCTATCTCGGCAGGATTTCCAGATTTTAAAGCGGCAACAACCTGATCAGCATCTCCTTGAAAAGGCCCTTCAAAAGCTGTAGTTAACAGCAAGAGAGGAAATAGGAGGCCTAATAAATGCTTTTTCATGGTCTGGGTTTAATTGACTGACCCAAAAATAACTAAGATGCAGCAATTAATGAGGTTAAACCCTTTAAAATTGACGTTTTACCTCAAAAATAAAGGTTGTAAATTTGTAACATGAAACGCAAAGTAATTCTCGTCATCATGGACGGATGGGGACTTGGCACAAAAAAAATGTCTGACGCCATCCAACAAGCAAAAACCCCTTTTGTAAATAGCCTTTATGCTAAATATGCAAACAGTACGCTTATAACATGTGGCGAAGATGTGGGCCTTCCAGAAGGTCAAATGGGCAATTCAGAAGTTGGTCACTTAAATATAGGAGCTGGCAGAATTGTATACCAAGAGCTTCAACGCATTAATGTTGCTATTAAAACAGGCGAATTAGCTAACAATAAAACCTTTTTGGAGGCTGTTAGCTATGCAAAAGCAAATAATAAACCGCTACATCTAATGGGACTTGTGAGTGATGGTGGCGTACATGCGCATATCAATCACCTTACTGCTATTTGCGATTATTGTAAAGCAAACGGTCTTACCAAGGTTTACATTCATGCTTTTACGGATGGAAGAGACACCGATCCTAAAAGCGGACTTGGATTTATTACTACTTTAAGCAACCACTTAAAAAATAGTGTAGGCGAAATTGCAACCATTAGTGGTCGTTACTACGCCATGGACCGTGACAAAAGATGGGAAAGAGTAAAATTAGCGTATGACTGTTTGGTACACAGTGCGGGCCCAAGTGCCACTAGTGCTATCAGTGCATTAGAAGCTGCTTATGCAAATGATACAACCGATGAATTTTTACTGCCAACCGTTATTGTTGATGATAACAACAAGCCTGTTGCTGCTATCGAAGAAGGCGACGCTGTATTTTGTTTTAATTTTAGAACAGACCGTTGTAGAGAAATTACCGAAGTGCTAACGCAACAGGCATTTCCTGCATTTAACATGCAACCTTTACAGCTTCATTATACCACCATGACCCAATACGACCAAACATTTAAAGGCGTACACGTGGTATTTGAAAATGATAATTTACAAAACACATTAGGAGAAGTGTTGGCCGCGCATGGTAAAAAACAAATTAGAATTGCCGAAACCGAAAAATACCCGCACGTAACTTTCTTTTTTAGCGGCGGCAGAGAACAACCTTTTGAGGGAGAAAATAGAATCATGGTGGCTTCTCCAAAAGTGGCTACCTATGATTTACAACCAGAAATGAGCGCGATTGATATCACTGATTTATTGGTTCCAGAAATAGAGGCTGAATCTGCAGATTTCATTTGCCTAAACTACGCAAACGCAGATATGGTAGGTCATACCGGTGTTTTTGAGGCAGCCATTAAAGCAGTTGAAACTGTCGACGCCTGCGTAGAAAGAGTGGTAACAGCTGGTCTTGCACACGGCTATACCCTACTTGTTACCGCAGACCATGGTAATGCCGATTTTATGATCAATGAAGACGGAAGCCCAAATACGGCACATACTTTAAATTTGGTACCTTTATTTTTGGTAGACAATAATTTAAAAGTGCACCTGAATGCGGGTAAACTAGGAGATATTGCCCCAACTATTTTACAATTAATGGAATTACCAATACCGGCAGAAATGACCGGAAACATTTTAATTTAAAAATAAAACTTACCATGAGCTTACTAAAAAAAATTGGCCTGGCACTTGTCTTTATCTTAATTGTTCTACAAGCGTTTAAACCTGAAAAAAATAGTTCGGCTGATCATTCAAAAAATATTGCAACCCTTTACCCTGTATCAAAAGAAGTGGATGCTATTTTAGTAAAAGCTTGTAATGATTGTCATAGCAACAACACAAAATACCCTTGGTATGCTAGTGTGCAACCACTTGCTTGGTGGATCAATGACCATGTAGTGGATGGGAAAAAGCATTTTAATCTAGACGATTTTGCAAATTATAAACTACGCAAGCAGTACCATAAAATAGAGGAAGTGATGGAACAGGTAAAAGAAGGTGAAATGCCACTTGAATCTTATAGTCTTATACATGGAGATGCAAAATTATCGCAAGAAGAACGAGTTGTTCTTACAAGTTGGGCACAATCGGTGCTTGACTCTATGAAAGCAACCTATCCTATTGATAGTTTGATTAGAAAAAAAGAAGATAAAAAGTAGGCTTGAAAAAAATTGTAGCCATTTTATTAATCCTGCTCATTAGTGCAACTACGCTCATGAGTATTTACATGCAAATAAGCAAGCAGGTTGCTAAATTTATGGCTTTAGAAAAATTAGAAAAAACACAGCTAATAAAAATCAAGGTAGAAAAAAATAAAATTCATTGGGTAAAAAAAGAGTATGAACTTCGAATAAACAGCGAACTGTTTGATATTAAGTCTTATACTACACTTTCAAATGGAGACATTATTTGTATGGGCCTATTTGATAGGGCTGAAGATGAAATTATTGAGTCAACCGCTAAGATTTTTGACCATAAAAATAGAGCAACAACCCATTCACTCGTTATAAAAATTTGTTCACTAGTTTTTGATAAACAACATACAAACAATGATGAAGCGTTTATTGAAGATATGACCAATAAACGCTACCCTCAATATCAGGCCTACCTCCAATACATAACTACAGCCACTACTGCCCCACCACCAAAATGTTAGTGAAATAATATAAGCGCGTTAAGCGTAGTACTTTTTTCACAACAATTATTTGCATTATGCATAAAAGACATGCATCCCTATTATTAATAGGAATATTGGCTATGCCCACCATAGCCCTCGCACAAAAAAACAAGAATCAAGATACGGTTACAAAACTCAACGACATTGTTGTATATGCCAATAAGTTTCCGGAAAAAGCTGGGAAAATAGCACAAACAATCAGTGTTATTAGAGACCAAAATGCCATTCAATTGCAAGCCAACACCGGTGATGTTTTATTAAATAGCGGACAGGTATTTGTTCAAAAAAGTCAACAAGGTGGAAGTAGTCCTGTAATTAGGGGCTTTGAAGCCAGCCGGATTTTATTAAGCGTGGATGGTATCCGTTTAAACAACGCCATTTATAGAGCAGGGCATTTACAAAACATCATTACCATTGATAATATGGTACTAGACCGAGTAGAAATTATTTATGGTCCTTCATCTACACTATACGGAAGTGATGCACTTGGTGGAGCAGTAAATATGATCACAAAAGACCCTATTTTATCGGCATCAAAAAAAACGGTATTGAATGGGTCAAGTACGTTGAGGTATGCTTCTGCAACAGATGAACAAAGAGCCAATGTACAACTCAATATTGGTGGTTCAAAATGGGCTTCTTTAACCGCATTTACTGTCGGATCTTTTGGGGATATGACTCAGGGAAACAATAGAAAAAGTGCTTACCCCGAATTTGGTAAGAAAAATTTTATTGTAACAAGAGAAAACAACACCGATATAGCTGCTGTTAATCCAAATCCTAACAAACAAGTGGCGAGCGGTTATAAGCAGTACGATATTCTACAAAAAATCATGTTTACCCCAGACAAAAAAAGTAAACATGTTTTAAATATTCAATTATCCAATAGCAGCGATGTACCAAGGTATGATAGGCTCTCCGAAACATCGGGGGGAATGCCTGTATTTGCAGAGTGGTATTACGGGCCGCAAGTTAGAAATTTAGTAGGCTATCATTATACAGCAAGTAAACTAAACGATTTTTTTCAAGACATAAAAGTTACGGCTAGCTACCAGAATATTGAAGAAAGCAGAATGACCAGAAGATTCCAAAATAATAACAAAGATTTTAGATGGGAGAAAGTAAATGTATTTGGCATAAATATTGATGCAAAACATTCAAGTGGCAATCATGAATTACACATTGGTGCAGAGAGCTATCAAAATTTTGTGAGATCAACTGCTGAAAGAAAAAATATAGTAACAGGTGTACTTAGCGCCATTACAACTAGATATGCCGATGGCCCTACAACAATGCAGTCCAATGCTTTGTATGCACAACACACGTATAAAATATCAAAAAAACTTACCCTAAATGATGGGTTAAGACTTAATCTTACTAAACTCGATGCCAGATTTGCAGATACGACACTTATGCATTTACCATTTAACAAAGTAGTACAACAACACCTTGCAACTACCGGAAACATAGGTCTAGCTTATGCTGTTGATAACACAACAAAAATTAGTTTGATTGCTAGCAGCGGATTTAGGGCACCTAATGTAGATGATTTATCAAAGGTATTTGATACAAAAACAGGGTCGGTAGTCGTTCCAAATGCAAATCTAAAACCAGAATACACCTACAACACTGAACTAAATTTTAACCATACAAGTGGAAGTGTTTCTTTTGGAGGTTCCGTGTTTTATACTCAATTTAAACAGGCATTGGTAGTTGACAAATTTACATTTAACGGACAAGACAGTATTTCTTACAGTGGTGTAAAAAGTGCCGTGTACGCAACTCAAAATAAAGCCAAAGCATTCGTTTTTGGATGGAGCGCAAATACTTCTATAAAATTAACACAGCAATTAATGATAGAAGGCGTTGCCACTTTCACAACCGGAAAATATACAGATCAAAAAGGTGTTCAAGTTCCCCTAGATCATATTCCGCCTTTTTATGGAAAAATAGCCATTAAGCAAACCTGTAAAAATTGGAACGCTAGTATCAATAGTTTGTTTAATGGGTGGAAAAAAATAAAGGACTATAATCCAAATGGAGAAGATAACCAACAATATGCCACACCAGATGGTATGCCTAGTTGGTTTATCCTGAATGCCAAATTTGAATTAAATATGGGTAAAGAGTGGCAAACACAAATAGCCTTGGAAAATATATTAGATACGAACTACCGCTATTTCGCAAGTGGTATTTCTGCGCCCGGCAGGAATTTGTCAATTGCGCTTAGAAAATCATTTTAACCAGCCATACCCCTCCCTTTTATTAGCCCGCTTACACAAATAAGCGCGCTTTTTGTTACCTTGCAGCATGGAAATTACAAAAGCCAGCTATTTGGTTTCGAGTCCTAGTTTTGATAAATGTCCAAAGCCAGATAGGCCCGAGTATGCTTTTATTGGAAGAAGCAATGTGGGCAAATCTTCATTGATTAACATGCTTACCGGTCAGAAAAGTTTAGCCAAAACATCTGGTACGCCTGGAAAAACGCAGCTCATCAACCATTTTGAAATAGAAAGTACCCAAAAAGCAAAAGCACCAAGAAGCAAATGGTTTATTGTTGATTTGCCAGGATACGGATATGCTAAAAGATCACAAACAGATAGAAGACGTTGGGAGCAAATGATTGAAGGCTATTTTAAAAAGAGAGAAAACCTCGTACAAGTTTTTGTACTTATCGATAGCAGACATGGTCCTCAAAAAAACGATCTTGAATTTATTAGTCAGTTAGATAGTTGGGGTATTGTATTTACACTTGTGTTTACAAAGATTGATAAAGAAAAACCAGGTGTTGTAAAAAGAAATATAGAAAGCTTTTTTACTGTATTAAAAGAAAGCTGGCAGTTTTTACCTAGACATTTTATAACAAGCGCCGAATTAAAAACAGGCAGGCCAGAAATGTTAGCATTTATTGACACGTGTAATGAAGCTGCCGCAGCAGCCGAATAATAATATTATTTTTATGAAATTACTTATCACCTATTTAAAGCCCTACAAAGGGTTGGTACTTTTAGCATTGTTATTAGCGGGTATCAACCAAACCTTTTCGCTATTTGATCCCATGATTTTTGGGAAACTCATAGATCAGTTTGCCAATCATGCCAAAACCAATACAGACGGCAGTTTTAGAAGCGAAAGTGAATTTATAAAAGGTATCATGGGGATGCTTTTTTTACTCGTAGGTACCGCTATGGTAAGTAGACTAGCAAAAGCTTTCCAGGATTATACCGTTAATGTAGTGATTCAAAAGTTTGGCGCAAAAATATTTACCGATGGACTTCAACATTCCATGCGCTTACCCTATCAAGATTTTGAAGACCAACGAAGTGGTGAAACACTTTCAATTTTAACCAAAGTTAGAGCCGATACCGAAAAATTTATTGGCTATGTAACCAATGTATTATTTGGTATTATCGTAAGCGTGGTTTTTGTATCAATCTATGCAACCAGACTACACTGGTCAATAGTTCCAATTTATTTAGGCGGCGCTTTACTAATTGGAGCGGTTACCAACCTGCTAAGTAAAAAAATAAAAGTAATTCAAAAAGCAATTGTTGGAGAAACAACAGCACTTGCGGGTACCACCACTGAAAGTTTACGTAATATAGAACTTGTAAAAAGTTTAGGATTAACCGATCAGGAAGTAAAAAGGCTCAATACCAATACCTATAAAATCTTAGGTCTTGAACTTAAAAAAGTAAAAAGTATTCGTTCGCTTAGTTTTATCCAAGGGACACTTGTAAATTTTTTAAGACAAGTGATCACATTTACACTCATGTGGCTTATTTATAGAGACGTATTAACAGTAGGTCAGTTAATTTCATTACAATTTTATAGCTTCTTTATATTTGGTCCACTTCAAGAAATTGGCAGTATCATATTAAGTTATAGAGAAGCAGAGGCCTCCCTTCAAAATTTTCACAAGCTCATGAGCCGCGAAGTGGAAGCGAGACCAGACCATCCAACAAATGTTGGCGCTATTCA
This sequence comes from Sediminibacterium sp., assembly GCA_049418605.1. Classification (GTDB taxonomy): domain Bacteria; phylum Bacteroidota; class Bacteroidia; order Chitinophagales; family Chitinophagaceae; genus Sediminibacterium. Next base: position 72,795 of record JBMSJE010000001.1, read on the forward strand.
AACTCTCTCTTTTGCTGGTGTTTCTTTTCAGCACCAAAGTGCAGAATTTAAGGCACTTGACAATATCTCATTTAACGTTAAATTAGGTGAAACCATTGCCTTTGTTGGCCCTTCTGGTGCAGGTAAAAGCACACTCGTTAAATTATTAGTTGGACTTTATAGACCACAACATGGACATATTGAATACAATGGTACCAAAGAAAGCGATATTGATTTTGAAGAACTTAGAAATCAAATTGGTTTTGTAACACAGGATACCCAATTATTTGCGGGCACTATTAGAGAAAATTTAAGCTTTGTGTTTCCAAATGCTACGGACAAGGAAATGATTACAGCACTTGAAAAAGCGAGTTGTCACTCCATCTTATCTAAAGCACAACAAGGACTAGAAACTATTATTGGTGAAGGTGGCTTAAAACTTAGTGGGGGCGAAAAACAAAGACTATCTATTGCAAGAGCACTCCTTAGACATCCACACCTCCTTATTTTTGATGAAGCCACTTCTTCATTAGATAGCATTACAGAAGAAGAAATTACAAGAACCATTCATGCCATTTCTGAAGAGCGGGAGCAAATTACAGTCATGATTGCACACAGACTAAGCACCATCATGCATGCGAACAGAATTTATGTATTGGAAAAAGGACAAATTGTGGAGACCGGAACGCACGAAGCACTACTCGCCGAGAAAGGACTTTATTTTGCGATGTGGCGTCAACAAATTGGAGAAAGAAAAGTAACGCGTTAACAATAACGCTTTTATTCTTTTCCAAATTTCTTTTTAAAGTATTCAATAACCGAAGGATCTTCTAGACCTTCCATATCACTAAGCTCTAGTTCAAGGGCTTTTGTACTTAATTGAATTTCTAATAGAGAAAGAAGTAAAGAGGCCGCAAACGATAATAAACTAATTGCAAAAACTACATTTGCCGCAAGCATGAACTGAACATAAATAAGGTACATACAAAGGATACATCCTAAAAACGTAACCACGCCAAGTGCCTGCATATTTTTAATGAGCTTTAAGCGGTAGCGAAGGTTTTTTATTTGTCCGTGAATAATATGTTTTTGTTCTTGATTTTGGTATTTGTCATGCAAGTTTCTAACCCTGCTGCTAAGCGCTAAAAACCGGTTGGTATAAGCAAGCATAATTAGGCTGATTGCCGGAAACAAAAGCGCGGGTGTATTAAAACTAATTTCCATGATACAAAGTAAGCAAGAATACGAACACAAACCTATTTGACTTTTAACATCGTGTGTACCTGCTGTACAGACATGTTTTGCAGTCTCGCATAATACACACCAGCAGGAAGGCTGCCAGAATCAAATACAACGGTATACGTGCCGGCAGCATAATCACGATCTGTTAAATTCGTAATAACGCGGCCTAACATATCCATCACCTGAATAAGGGTATGTCCTCCTGCCGTTTTAAATGATATCACCGTTTTACTTGTGAACGGATTGGGGTAATTACGCACCAAATCTTCTCCCGATAAATTAACGGCTTTCTTGCAAGCTGCTGCATTAACAAGTGGTAATGTTTGAAAATTTTTAAGCATAATTTGTTGAAGGTCGGTATCAGAAACGCATAGCCAATTGGATAATAGCGTTGCGTATACACTTCTAAAATCAAACTCGAAAGGTACGTTTTCACCTACACTAACGTTCGCGCCAAATTTTGGCGTAGCACCCAAAACGCCAGGCATTACATTTTTTCCAAAAACAAATAATGGAGCAGCTGCACCATGATCGGTACCAACACTACCATTGGATTTTACGCGTCGCCCAAATTCAGAAAATGTCATGCCTGCTACACGGTCATCGACACCTAAAAATTTAAGGTCTTTTTGAAATGCCCTAATAGCATCACTCACTTTTCCTAAAAGTACAGCGTGTGAACCAGTTGTTGTATCGGGGGTGTTTACTTGAGAAGCGTGCGTATCAAATCCTCCAAAATTAACCATGTACACACGCGTTTTTAAACCCCCTTTAATAAGTCTGGCAACAATTTTTAGTTGATCAGCGAGTGAATTACTTGTAGGATAAGTAACCTGCGTTGGCACTTTTGCAGCAGCATCTTTTATGACTGACGCGTATTGTTGCGTTTGTTGCGCTACCATACGCACAAAATTCAATTCTTTCCCAGCCGGCGTATTAGGCGCAGCATCTCGAACGCCATTGATTAAATTATAAAAACTAGAAGTATTACTTATACTCATACCCATACTTACCGCAGGGCCTTGAAATGTCAAAGAAGTAGCTGAACCAATCTGAATGGCAAGTGGATCTGTCATTGAAGCATTGGGATAACCATTGGGAAAATTAGGGAACTCGGCATCCAAAAATCTTCCCGCCCAACCACTATTCACCACCGTATTACTATCACTCGCACTCATCCAAATATCAGTGGCTCGAAAGTGCGAAAAACTAGGTTGCGGATACCCCACAGATTGTACAATATTTAATTCGCCATCATTATACATCGCCTGAAGGCCAGTCATGGCTGGATGTAAACCCGCTTTGGTAACACCAGCAAGTTTTAAAACTTTATCTTCAGGAATATAAATATTAGAACGCGCATTTACATAATTAGAAAAATTATCAAGTGGAATAACCATATTCAATCCATCATTACCACCATTTAATTGAATAATAACAAGGACATGGTCGTTTTCAATGGCAGCAGGAAGTAAGAGTGATTGCGCAATGGGATCTTCGGCACCAAAGGCTTTAAAAGAAAATCCACCAACTAGCGCGGGCATCACCACACCAACGGGGACAGTATTTTTTAAAAAATCTCTACGTTTCATGGGGGGATATTTTAGGCTAGCTGATACTCGGCTAGGTTCATTAAATATTTTATAAGGTCACGTATTTTAGTACGTACAGATGTCGTATTGGCAGCATTCGCAGGTGTGGAAATATATAAGTCCCAGGCCTGTGTCCAATAAATATCGAGGCTTTGGCCGTTTAATAAAATATCTTTTTTTAATTGCGTTTTTGAAGCGGCAGAAATATCTATACCCAATAACCGCTCCGTCAACTCTGCTATAAATGCATTAGGATCACCGGGGTTAGAAAATGTTTTTGCATAGGCAAGTGGATCGAGTTGTATTTTTTTACTATTAAAAGTATAGCCACTTACTAGCATGGTATCAGTAAACTGATTGCGCTTTGGGAGCGTATCGCTATTGATCCAAATTTCATTGAATTGAGGTTCTTGGTAGTAAGCCTTCCATCCGCTAACATCGGGTGGATCGCCAATATTTTGCTGCATATTACTAAGCCAACTAACCATGTAATTGTAAAATCCATAATTGGTTACATAGTCTGTATCTGGCTGAAAAACAATTTCAGACTCTCTACAAAATCCTATAACTAATTCGGTTGGACTTTTAATAACACAACCTCTAGACAATACATCAAAAAAATGTTCGCTTTTCAAAAGCATATCAAGTACCGGTAGTATTTCATAATTACTTGAACGAAATACATTAGCAAGCGGTGTAATAATATTTTGCTCTACGGTATCATCAATATCATAATACACAAACCACCTGTAAAGCCTTCTACACATGTATTTCGCTACTTCTTGGTTGGCAAATATCATGTTGAGCAAATCATCTAATTCTTGTTCCCCACCCGTAGCAGTATTACGCCCCGTGATGACTGTATTATTATAAAAAGAAGAAAAAGTTTTACTCGTAGCATCATGCCTAGAAGCTGTAAAATAGGAACTAAGGGTGGTGGCATTGTTACGCCATCCTGTTAATACTTTAGCTGCAGCCTTAACATCCGCTTCGGTATACAAAGAATCTGGTCCTTTACCGCAACAAAAAAGTTCTTGAATTTCACGGGCATAATTTTCATCGGGTGCAGTTAGCGTATTGTACTGACCATTTAAGTAGACCAGCATCGACGGATCAAGGGTTATATTTTTTGTAAGTGTTTTGAAGTTTCCAAGTGCACTAGTACGTAGTAAGTCATGATGCTTATATACATATTGCGCATTGCTAATATCATTTGTTTCTGTTGCAAAATGATTGTGCCAGAAAAGGGTCATTTTTTCACGAATACTTCTGTCTTGATTAATGAGATTTCCAACCCACCATTTCTTAAATGAAGCCCGCCTGTAACTGGCAATGGTGCCATCGTTATTAATATCACTCACCCAAGTGGTTCCCGCCGCAATGTTATTATCCGGAACCAGTGTGCTAGCTGCTACCACATATTCTTTAACCGGAGGCGCCGGTAACGGCGCCGTAGGATTTAAAAGTTCACTAACAACCTGCGTTACAGATTTACCAGAAAAGTAAGCCATATCGGCTTTTGTTGCACCAAAAAGGGTTCTCCTTAATAGATGCCGGAGTTCTGGGGCACCAAAACTGCCAGTGTAGGGTTGTAAACCAGTGGTAGGTGGTGGGGTATACTCGGTAAATCTATTTCTTTCCATGGTAACGGGGGGGGTGTTTGCAGTATAATTAGGGTATTAAATTAATAAATTTATACGTGAAAATTAAGCTTTTTACCCTTTTTTTAACCTAAATTAGAGGTACTATCAAACCAATTCAATGACCGAGCAAGCTATTATTGCGGGTTGCCTTCACAACGACGCTGCTTCACAAAGGGAGCTATTTAATAGGTATAGCCCTAAAATGCTCCCTGTTTGCTACCGTTTTGCTCAAAACAGAGAAGATGCAGAAGACATGCTTCAAGAGGGCTTTATAAAAGTCTTTACACAAATGCATACGTTTCAAAACAAAGGGTCATTTGAAGGATGGGTTAGGCGTATCATGGTACACACCAGTATCAATTTTCTAAAAAAGTACAAAAAATTTACAGAAAGCTTGGATTTAACGAGTGCAGAAAATTTGGAGGTAAAGGAAGAATCCATTGCGTCCATTATGCAATCGAAACAAGTAGTTGAGTGTATCAGGTTATTACCAATGGGTTATAAAACGGTGCTCAATTTGTTTGCAATCGAAGGATATAGCCATAGAGAGATTAGTATTTTACTAGACATCGAAGAAAGCACCAGTAGAAGCCAATACACAAGGGCTAAAACGATGCTTTCAAATGTTTTAATTAAGAAAAGAATTATTGAGGCACCCAAAGAGAAATTTGAGTTGTTGTCGGTGATACAAAAATAATTGCGTGAAGCGCGGGAAGATATGGAAAAGAGGAACCAACTAGATGCTTTTGAGGAGTTTATACTTGACGAGGTAAGCGAACACAAGATGTACCCATCTGGTCGTGTTTGGGATAATATACGTACCGAAGTGCAAGGCAAACGGTCTTGGCCAGCCCTTACCATCATTGCTTTATCGGTGCTTGTAGCCCTCACTGTTTCTACTTTTGTTGTGACACAAAAGTCAGCGCCAATGATACTTACGCATAATTCATCCAAAACAAAAAATAATTTTCAAGGTCTTGAAAAACCTTTCACAACCTATCATTCTAGTGCACAGATTACAGCTTCTAACACTACATTAACGGATCAAGTTAAACAGTCATCAGTGCCAATACCCCCTCCGATAATGCAGGTTGATCCTACAATAACGTTGCCCCTTTCAAATCCTGCACATAATATAAATACAGATAACACTTTAATAGAAAGTGAATCTATAATTGATAATCATACGAAACGTCTTGACCTAGAAAAAACGATTTCAACTAATAAAAACGAAACCAACATAAATAATACGCCTCTTTTACCGACAGTCCTTCAACAGCCGGTTAATAATAGTTTTGATCTTACCCCTAATGCCAATATCCAACAAAAAAAGAGAAAATATAGTATTCAATTTTATGCTACGCCTTCTGCTAGTTTTAGGGTGCTAAGCGATCAAAAAGTAAAAGAATTAATTCAACCATCACTCATTGCCATCCCAATCAATTCGCCATTTGTTCAAACACCAACATTTAACCAAGCGGTAAGACATAGGCCTGATATTGGTTTAGAACTTGGGGTCACACTTAATTATCCAGTGACCAAAAAATTACAATTCAAAACTGGACTTCAATTAAACATCAGACAATACCAGATTGATACCTATGAAACAGCCGCTAATGCTGCCACACTTGCACTCGTAAACGGCGGTCGAATTCAAACGGTATCTGTACTGTCAAGTTATAATAACAATATTGGTTTTAGATCCGCGCAGCTTAATAATAAAGTATATCAGGTTGCCATGCCAATTGGGCTAGATTACCAACTTATTCGATTTAAGAAATTTGGTATTCATACACAAGCTACTATTCAGCCCACCTATAACATTAATAAAAACGTTTACTTACTATCTACCGATTATACAAATTATGCAGCAGGTAACGACTACGTGCGTAAATGGAACATTAATACTAGTGTTGGTATTCAATTTAGCTATCAAAAAGGAAATACGATTTGGCAGTTAGGTCCACAAATCAGATACCAAACGCTGCCTACCTACAACAATCCTTACCCAATCAAAGAAAATTTGATTGATTACGGATTCCGAATAGGTTGGAGCAAACAGTTTAAGTAATTTCACGGTATGAAACCTTTAATTCTAGCATGCATCCTTTGCATGATGGCAGCCGCCTGCAGCAATTCAAAAGAGGAGACGAAAAATAGTATTGTAACAAACGATACAACAAGCTTTTACCCGGTAGCTTCCTATATCAATAATCAAGTAAAGTATTTTGATAGTACTAGGGCTAGGTTTAGTGTTGTTATAACAGAAGGAACAAAAAAAGATAGTACCACTTCTCAATTAACAGGTGTTATGCCAATGATTCAATCATTTATTGACGCCGATATTAGTGATAGCGTTCAAAAAATAAATTACAAAGAATCGGTGTTTCGTGACGCGGGAACAGCCAGTTTAAATATCAACTACACGCCCATCAACAGTTTGACGACTATAAAAAATATTGATATTTTAATTGATGAGCAAACCTCACTTATAAAAAGATTATTTATAAGAAAACAATTCCAAACAAAAGATACCACAAGTATAGAACAGATGAGTTGGAAAACAAATGAGGGTTTTACCAAATCAATTAGTAAAGAAGCGAGTAATGGCTTTTTACTCAACAAAACAATTGCTGTTCGCGTTATACTTCTATAAATGACCCAGGAGCAGTATCAACAATTAGCACATAAATTGCCCGTAAACCCGGGCATCTATAAGTATTATGATGCCAGCGGCATGCTTATTTATGTGGGGAAAGCCAAGTGCCTGAAAAAAAGGATTGCCTCCTATTTCACAAAAAATCAAAACAGTTTTAAAACCATCGAGCTCGTTCAAAAAATTGATCGTATCGAATTTACTATTGTAGATTCCGAGCAGGATGCGCTTCTATTAGAAAATTCACTTATAAAACAATATAAGCCGCGCTATAATATTTTATTAAAAGACGATAAAGGATATCCGTACCTAGTGATTAAAAAAGAACGATTTCCACGCGTTTTTTCGACATGGAAAAAATACAATGATGGATCCATCTATCTAGGCCCCTTTACTTCCAAGGGAACCATTAGAGAAGTACTCGGTTTTATAAAACAGTTTATTCCGCTGCGCACTTGTAAGCTCAATTTAAGTCAAGAAAATATCGATAAACAAAAGTTTAAGCCTTGCTTAGAATATCACTTAGGTAATTGTTTGGCGCCCTGCGCAGCACTTCAAACCGAAGATGATTATCTGAACCGTTTGGAACAATTGAAACATTTACTAAAGGGGAACATGAGTCAACTCATGAATCACCTAAAAAAAGAAATGCAAGCGCATGTAGAAACGCTAGATTTCGAAAAAGCTGCCTATTTAAAAAATAAATTAGATCTCTTACAAACCTACCAAGAAAAATCGGTGGTAGTAGGTAAACACTTTTCAAATTTAGATGTGTTTTCAATTATTAAAGAAGGGAAACTTGCCTACGTGAATTACTTGATGGTTCAAAATGGAAGTATCATACAAACCCATACGGTTCCATTAGAAGGCAAACTAGATGAACCCGAGGATGAATTACTTTGTTTTGCGATAGAAAGATTAAGAGCCGACTTTAATAGCCTTAGCACAGAAATTATTGTTCCCTATCCGGTCGAATATTTTGATAAAAATATTATTATCACCGTTCCAAAACTTGGAGATAAAAAAAAGTTACTAGACTTATCTACTAAAAATGTCACTTATTTTACCCGAGAATTGCAGCTCAAAAAAATATTACAACTAGAAGCCAAAACAGTATCAGAAAAAAAATTAGTACTCACAGAACTACAATCTTATTTGCATTTACAAGAGATCCCTACCCATATCGAATGTTTCGACAACTCAAATTTTCAGGGAAGTTTTCCAGTTTCGGCCATGGTATGCTTTAAAGATGGAATTCCAAGCAAAAAAGATTACCGGCATTTTAATGTAAAAACGGTAGAGGGCATTAACGATTTTGCCACGATGAAAGAAGTGGTATATAGGAGGTATAAGCGGATTAAAGAAACAGGTGACCCTATGCCAAAACTGATTGTAATTGATGGTGGTAAAGGGCAGTTAAGTGCCGCATTAGAAAGCATTGAAGCACTTGGATTAACAGGAACTACAACGCTTGTGGGGCTTGCAAAAAATGAAGAAGAACTATTTTTTGCAAATGACAGTCAGTCCTTAAAATTACCTTGGGATAGCGATAGTTTAAAACTCTTGCGACACATTAGAGATGAAGTACACCGTTTTGGTATCACGTTTCACAGAAACAAACGGTCTAAAGGTACTTTTACAACAGCACTAGAAAATATTAAAGGTATTGGTCCAGCTACAAAAGAATTACTACTCAATCACTTCAAATCTGTGGCGAATATAAAAAAAGCGCCGATACAAGAATTGGCCGATTTAATTGGTGCAAAAAAAGCAACTGTCATTCAAAAACATTTTACAGCAACTGCATAAAAAAAGGGACTTAAAGTCCCTTTTTTTATATCCGATTTTACAATTAGTAAGACCATAGATCTTGTTCGTAATTGAAAATACGTTCTTTAATATTCTCACCTTCTAATAATCTAAATAGCGGATTTTTAATAAGCTGACTTATGAATTTATCGTTAGGATTGTTATTACTAGATTTTACGATGTAGCTAGAGAAAAAGCGACTTTCAAAAAGCTCTTCCCATGTCATACGACCCGCATAATTTTTAGGGTTATACACCATATACTTGTTAAGCGTTTTACGTAAATCAGGGTAATATATCCAAAACAATGTTTTTGTTGTAGGCTTGTTATTAATCATGATTTTTGCAACAGGTGCGATACCAATAATTCTGCAAAACAGCCTACTCGCTTCCTTATCTACTATCCATTGTTCTTTCAAACGAAATGTATATATAGAGTCTGGGTTTGGTGCAAACTTGGTATCAAAAATAACAGTGGTATCATATACGTTTGGAAAATTAGCATTTTGCACCAAAATAGTATCAAGCTTACCTTTCATCATTTTTGTAATGTCATCGTAAGCCAACTGCTTTGTAAAACGGTCATCTCCACCTTCTGCTGAAAAAGCTGCAACACTATCATTTTGGATAGCACTTAATAAGATAGAAAAAAATCTTTGGTCTCCGGTATTGTCTTTGCCTGGATAAATAAATGATTGATTCATTTTTTCTCTCGCATCAATTTCACGCCAAATAAACTCGGAATATAAAAAATCATCTTCTCTCAAATATTCATATTCCAATGGATTTTTTGAACGGTTTGTTTTACGATCTGCAACGGTTTCATTGCGTAAACTTTTTGGAACCACTTCACCAAAGCCACCCACAATAGTTGTGTCAACAGTTTTGGTTGGCTTAGGTGCCACAACATTGCTTTTGTCGCTTGGTGCCACAGCAGGAACACCTGAACTAGATGTGACAGTTTGTATACCCGTCTTTTTGGTTGTATCAACAGGACTAGCTGTTTTTTTACCTTTTAAATTACCAAACCCCTGCGCAGTAGCACTTACACTCAGGGAACAAATAGCAACACCAATTAATAATATTTTTTTCATAGTAACCTGCTTTATTGCAATATGAACGTTATGTTTTGATCTATTTTTCTACTACCGCCTCCTGGCTCCAAAACTTTGATTTCACCAATGGTAACCGTAGTTCCTGCCTGACATCTTTTAATGAGTGCTTGTGCAGCGGCATCTTTAAATGAAGCACTATTTACTTCGGCAAATTCAGGTTCATCGAACCCTTTACCTGTACAAATTAGCATGAATGACATTACTTTGTATGCCACACCTTCAAAAACGAAATCTCTTAATTCAGCAATGGCACCACTTTGTACACGGAATACATTTGCCGGCATAGCTCCACCTGCACTTCCTCCAACAATGACAATTGGATCTGGAACACGCTTAACAGGAATTGCTATTCGCTGTATGTTTTTACCATCATTAGCAACTACGTTAACAGCTCCTAATTGTGTACAAGTGACGATGTATTGACCTGGCCCCACCTTTCTTAATGAAGCACCTGCTCCTTCAATCGATACATTTACTTTTTCATCACCACCTCCACCAGTTACACTTAATGGATTCTCTAACCCTTTATAAAAAACGCGCGTTTTATCGGTAGAAACTGTTAAGCCAGCAGGTATGCCAACTGTATATTTAATTTCTTTTTCTACAACAGCTGTTGTACCATCAGGTTTTGCATAAGAAATTCTTACACGCTTGATGCCAGCACCAGAACTGCCAACACGTGTTTTGTATTCAGCAGTACCTTCTGCGTTCAGGGGCACATTGGCACCATCAATAGAAATAGAGGGCTGTGCTGCTTTACTGAAAGCTCCAATACCAGCTGTAATCACTAGCTCTTCGCCTGGCATTAAATATTGCGTATTGGTTCCAGCAAAAGCCTGAAATTGATCATAAATAATTTCTACTTGACCAATTTGCTTATGACAAAATTCAACAGCTTTTGATTCAGAGTTTCTTACATCATTTTGGAACTTACTCATAATCGTAAGCGCCGCAATGGAAGGTGTCATATGAAAATAAGCATAAGACCAATCGCTTTTTCCTGCCTCACTAGTTGTAGGAGGAATGGATAAATCAAGAGGCAACCCAACTTCAATTTCCTTTTTCATTGCTGGGTCGATACTTAATAGCTGTTCTTTGTAGGCTTTTAATTTTTCAAAAAGCTCTTTGCCCTTTCCTTTTCCTTCTGGTGCGAACTGAACCAATAAACGAGTAGCAGCATCTAAATCATCTTCTTTGAATTCTTCTTTACCATCAACCGTTTTAAGGCCTGACTCTTTTTTAAGTTCAAGTTTAAGGCCTTCAATGTAATTGTATAAGTCGTCAGATATTTTTCTAACTTGTTGTGCTTTTGGTTCCCAAATGGCTGCTTTTTCTCTGGTGGTTGGATCTTCTAATTTTGCTTTGAAAGACTTAAAAATCTCTTCATTTTTTTGCTCAGCAACCCCACTCGCAATCATCAAACTGCGATCTACTGTTTTAAATGCGTTTAAAATTTCGGCGGAAACATTCAGTGCCAATAGTGCGGTAAGCACCAGGTACATCATGTTAATCATTTTCTGCCGCGGCTCCTTAGGTAGTGACATATTGTACTATTTAGGTAATCTTATTTTAATAATGTGGTTAAATCTTGATGGGTTACTATCTACCCTGCATGGCAGTTAACATGTTACCATAGACTTGATTTAATTTACCCAAATTATTAGCAAGGGCACCAATTTGTTCTTTTGCTTTTAATGCATCTTCGGCAGTACCGTTCATTGCTTCAGAAGCTTGTGCTAATTTGCCATAGAACTGATTTAATGCTTTAAGATGGTTGTTACTTTCTTGTAATTCAAGTTCATAAATGGTATTTAAAGAACCTAAATTCTTAGCCAAACCTTGTACTTGTTTGTGGTATTCGTTGGTGCTATCAGATGCCAAAGAAATGCTTCCTAACGATTCTGTAGCTTTTGTAGCTGCCTCCTTAATAGAACCAAGTGCGATAGCAGCTTCATTTGTTTTAGCAGAAAAATCTGAAGTAGATTTTACCACATCACCAATTTGACCAATTTGATCAACAGTGGTACCTAATTTTTGAAAGCTTGTGCTAAGCTTCGATAAATTTTCTTGTGTTAAACCTGCATTGGCAAATAACTCATCAAATCTTTTTGTTACATCAGCAACAACAGTTGATGGAAGATCTGCACCAGCACCGCCTGCCGCTGACGCATGCCCTTCTGGTGGTAAGATGGCATAGATCAAAAATATAATAGCTTCTGTTGTCAAACCAATTTTAAGTGCCCAATCTGCCCATGCCAAGTGAAGAATTTTTGCCATTGCACCAAAAATTACGACAGATGCACCGGTACATACAAAAATGTTTACAAGTCGCATTGTTGTTTGAGCTGGTAAGCCAAAGATTTTTTCTTGTTGAGCTGAAGACATGGATTGAGTTTTTATGAATTAAAAAGTTGAGATGAATATTTTATTTTGAAATTATTTTTTTGATCTTGGCGCTAAATCAATGACGGTTCTAAATCCGATGTATGATTTTGCAGTGTCTTGGTATTCGTAAGCGCGCGCGCTAACCTGCAAAGCGTTACCAACGTCTTTCCAGCTTCCGCCTCTTACTACTTTACGTTTCATGCGTGGAGGATCATTTTCATCGGCTTCAATTCTAACATCTGGACTTAGGTCAGACATAAAATTGTAAGAGCCTTCGTAAAAATAAGATGCAGTCCACTCCGCAACGTTTCCTGACATATTGTATAAACCAAAGTCATTAGGCCAGTAAGCATTTGCCTTAACGGTGTAAAAACCTCCATCTTCCGGATAGTTACCTCTTCCAGGTTTGAAGTTTGCAAGCAAACAACCTTTTTTATTTCTTAAATAAGGTGAACCCCAAGGGAACATCGTACTTGTACGACCACCTCTTGCAGCATACTCCCACTCTGCTTCGTTAGGTAATCTATAATCACCATCAACAGCAATTTTCTTTTTTTCGAAATCTGCATTTTGAAGATGGGTTCTCCAATGACAAAAGGCAACCGATTGTTTCCAAGTTACCCCTACAACAGGATAGTTACCATATGCTGGATGGGAATAATATCTTTTTGCTAATGGTTCATTGTAAGAATAAGAGAAGTCTCTAATCCAAACCAATGTATCAGGATATACAGGAACTGCGTAACTCACAATTTGATCACGACCTTTTTGTGTTGGATTATTTTTATTCACCTTGGCTGCTGCTGGTAGATCAAAATAACGAACCCTGTAAATTAAGCTATCTGGATCGATGGCTAATTTTCTGGTAAGTGCGTTTTCGTAAGTAATCCCATTTAAAGTACCCAATTGCTTATTATCATATTTGTACAAAGCCGTTTTTTTCCAATTAACCGCTGTGGTATCGGAAGGGTTGTTAAGTCCTACACCAGACGTAATTTTGTAAGCTAATGAATCTCGCACCCAGTTTACAAATTGACGGTAATGGTTATTGGTAATTTCGGTGGCATCCATCCAAAATCCAGGAATAGAGACCAATCTATTACGATTACTGTAATTAAAACTAACGTCTTCATCACTTGGGCCCATGTGAAATGTTCCTGGCGGAACGTATACCATGGTCCTTGGCGTTAACATACTTTGCTTGGCAGCAGGAGCAACACCATGCAACTGCCCATCATCAGGCAGCCCCTTGCCTTTGTTTTTTCCAAAGAAGCAAGAAGTCAAACTCAACGTAATAAACGCCAAGGTAATTGAAGTTAAATATCCTTTCATCTGATCTGTGTGATTTATAACAGTGACAAATATAAGTTTTGAAACGTCAGAAACCTGAGTTTTAGCGCTTTAAAACCAATAATTTAATGATCAAGGGTAAAGTTCTATCCAGTAATTTTTTATTTTATGTTACACTGCTTTGCCGGTAGATTAGCCTAAAACCGAGATGCAAAATAGTTGATTCCGAATTATACAATTGCTAAAAAACTGTCAAAATCTGTTAGTGGATGTAGTTGGCAGGTTTGATTTTCACAGATTTGAAACGTAACTTGTTGATTATCATTTATTTTTGTGGATATTGAAGAGATGCTTGTTAACCGATTTTCTGAAATATTTAAGATAATATTAGGCTTGTACATAGGAATAGCTGCTTCTAAATATGCTAAAACACCAGGTCCTATGAGCGTTATTTCTTTCAAACCCACAAGTTGAAGCAACAAAACGCTAGCCCAAACCCCAAATGAACCTGGATGTTTGGTAATCGCCGGTAAAAGTGATAAACAGGTTTGCTTACTTAGGGACAAATACTTGTCATTACCGTACACGACACCTAAATGAAATAGGTTACTTGCCATTACAGCATTGCCACTTGGGGTGGCGCCGTCGTACACTTCTTTTTTTCTTAGAATTACATCGGTTTGTGCATCATGGGTATAAAAGTAAAATCCAGTATTTGACTCCAAGAAATGATCATTCACATAATCTGTGATTTCGCCTGCTTTTTCGAGCCAATGAAAGTCACCAGATACAGTTTGTAGTAGAATGAGCGCTTCAATTAAATACGCATAATCATCTAAAAATGCAAGCGTTTTAGCATACCCATTTTTGTAGGTGTGGAACCAACCATCCCCTTTTGAATTTTTGAAACATTCAAATAAATGCGCCATGTTTTTTTGCGCGCGCATCAAATAATTTTTATTTCCAGTTGCTGCATAGGCTTTGCTTAAAGCAGCGTTCATTAGCGCGTTCCAACCTAATAATTGTTTATCATCTGTTTGAGGTCTAACGCGTTTGTTCCGTTCTAACATCAAAACAGCATTGCAATTTTGAATGGTTTGAAATATTTCAGATTCACTGATTCCTAGCATTTGAGCAATTACAGCAGTAGATTGCGGTGTGTGTAAAATATTAGTATGCTCCCAATTGCCAGCTTCTGTTACACCGTAGTATGCCATAAATAATGGTGCGTCATTTTTTAATAATTGGGTAATTTCTGTTGCGGACCATGTATAAAATTTTCCTTCTACTCCCTCACTATCTGCATCAAGTGCACTTAAAAAACCACCATCAGTATCCATCAATTCTCTTTCTACAAATTGAATTGTTTCAGTGATTGCTTTTAGATAAGATTCTTTTTTTGTACATTGATATGCTTCTGATAATGTAGTTACTAAAAGTGCATTATCATACAGCATTTTTTCGAAGTGAGGTGCTAGCCATTGAACATCGGTACTATACCTAGAAAACCCTCCACCCAATTGATCATAAATACCACCTTCAATCATTTTATCCAAACATAATAATGCATGTTCGATTGAAATTTTGTGGATAGGATTAAAATAATGATACTTCAATAAAAAACGAATCGATGCTGTTTGCGGAAATTTAGGAGATCCGCCAAAGCCGCCCCAAACAGTATCTGCCTGGGTAAGTAGCGCCGATACCGCAGCATCTATATCACTCAAACCAGGTGCCGCAATGGTAACGGTTTTTTGTAATCCGAATCCGTTTGAGCTTAATAAATGTTGGGTCAGTTTTTCCGCTTGTGCATCTAATTGATCTCTGTTTTCTTTAAACCCTTTGGACACCCCAAGTAAAACATCTTTCCAACTAGCTCTATTGTGCATCGGCTCAGGTGGAAAATAAGTGCCGCCATAGAATGGCTTTTTATCTGGTGTCAAAAAAACATTGAGCGGCCAACCTCCACTTCCGGTCATGGCTTGCACGGCGTCCATATAGATATGATCTAAATCAGGCCGCTCTTCTCTATCAATTTTAATATTAATAAAGTGATCATTCATGATTTTGGCAGTCGTCAAATCTTCAAAACTTTCGCGCTCCATGACATGACACCAATGACATGCCGCATACCCAATACTCACTAAAATGGGTTTATCTAAATCTTTGGCAAGTTGCAAAGCAGCTTCTCCCCAAGGATGCCACTCCACTGGATTATATGCATGCTGAAGAAGGTAAGGACTGGTTTCCTCAATTAATAAATTGGGTGTTGAATGATTCGTTTGCAAAAAGTTTATTTTTTTGCGAGAAGCGATTGCAAATAGTGATCTAACGCTGCAACTAGACTTGGTCTTTGTGGGGCCGGTGCTTTAATGTCTAAACGAAGTTTGGCGTCTTCAACTGCCTTAGAAGTGTTGCTACCAAAAGCACCAATGACAATTTTGTTTTGCTTAAATTCAGGAAAATTATCAAATAAACTTTTTACGCCGCTAGGGGTAAAAAAGCAAATGATTTCGAATCCTTTTTTTGCAAATAAAGGTGTGATATCATTGCTAATACTGCGGTACATAAATGCTAAATCAAAAATACACTTGTGTAATTTAAGCCAGCCGCAAATATCATTGTCTTGCTGGTTTTCACTACATACATAGAGGAATTTTTCATTCTCTTTATGTTTATTTATAACGTCAAGCATACTTTTACTTGATCCGTCTGCACCGTAAAATACTTTACGCTTTCGGTATAATATAAATTTTTGTAGGTAAAGTGCAACAGCCTCTGTAATACAAAAATATTTAGTATCCTGACTTATTGAAACCTTCATTTCCTCTGCGGTGCGAAAGAAATGATCAATTGCATTTCTGCTCGTAAAAATGACGCCTGTATATGCAGCTATATCAATTTTTTGTTTTCTAAATTCTTTAGCAGGAATCCCATCTAATTTAATAAATGGATGAAATACCAATTCTACCTGGTACTTGCGCTCTAAATCGTAATAAGGTGATTTATCACTTTCCGGTTTTGGCTGAGAAATTAAAATTCGTTTTGGAGCGACCGCCTTAACAGCTGTTACAGTTTTTGATCCGATTTTTGCCATGCTACTTATCTAAGGTTGTGCAAAGTTAAAAAGTTCCGCTAATAAAATCCATCATCAGCTTGTATAAAACTAACATAGGAAGTACTTCGCAGGTGCAAAGGTACAAGAAAAAATGGAAGGCACTCACCTTCAATGAAGCCCTAACGATGGAGAAGGATATAAGGTACCTATATACAAAAAGGATACTGATGATGATTAAGGCGCTATTGTAGGCGAAATCTTGAACAGATACCGGCGAAAATGCCAATAGCAAAATAGCAGGAATTAAAAATACACCCATTGCCTTATTGGTTAAAAAAACAATAAAGCTATAATTACCAATCGCTTCCCGTTGTGAAAAAAGCCAACCAGAAAACCACAAAAATAAAAATTTGAACAAATAAAGGCCTGTAAAGCCAATAGCACTATATGCCATGCAACTATATAATGACAAATCTACCCATGCATTTTTAACCGCTATGAGCGAAACAAAAATAGAGGCGTTGAGGATAAACAAAATATTACTAAATAATGAAGCCAAATTGTTTTGCTGTAACTGCTCTCTTGTTTGTTTTTGCCTGACAGGACTCTGGAATATAAGCTGAAACAGATTGGAAAAATATTTTGGAAAAGTGACTTTAATAAATGCCAAATAGAAGAGCATTCCAATAATTAAATAAAACCTACCATCAAAATTAGGGGCTATGCGAATTTCATTGATTCGAAATGAAGGTTTTGTTTGCATGGGCAAATAAGGGTGCGTCATTAATTTTTTAAATGACGTCGTATCCTTAATTGGATTTTTGGGGGCAAAGATTAAAAGTGAGTCAGATACCCGTTTTACACTGTCTGCATACATCGAATCTTTTGAGTTTATGATGGATGGAGTATCAATCACTGATGTAGTATCCGGTTTTTGCCTTGCCATTACGCCGGAACCTAATAAAAGGAAAGCAGTCAAAAAAGCGGCTTTGAATAACAAAAATCGGACTTGCATGGATGCAAAAATAAGGAGCTTCTTCTAACATCAACTGCATAGTAGCAACTATTTGGTAGATTTGCACTATAAACATTTACATGGCCGGCATTTACATTCATATCCCTTTTTGCAAACAGGCCTGCCATTATTGTAATTTTCATTTTAGCGCTTCTACCAAATTATTAGACCCCATGGTAGCTGCCATCTGTAAAGAAATTGAATTGCAAAAGGATTTTTTTGATGAACCAAATAGTATCATTGACACCATTTATTTTGGGGGCGGCACCCCTTCACTTTTACCAAGTGATGCGACCGCACAAATCCTTGATGCCATTAAAAAGTATTTTACCCTTTCTGCGCAAATAGAAATTACACTTGAAGCCAACCCCGATGATATTACAAAAGAAAAATTAATATCGCTGAAATCTATCGGTATCAATAGGCTTAGCATAGGTGTGCAATCGTTTGGGGACGAAGACCTTATTTGGATGAACCGTGCGCACCGATCAGATGCTGCTGTTGCAGCGATTGAACTTGCCAAAGAAGGTGGCATTCATAATATTTCGATAGACCTCATTTACGGTATCCCTACACTTTCAGATGAAAACTGGATACAAAATATACATAAAGCCATCGCATTAGAAGTGCAGCATTTGTCTTGTTATGCATTAACAGTGGAGCCCCAAACGCCATTAAGTGCGCTCATTGTAAAAGGTGAGAAAGAAGATATTGATACAGCAAAGCAAGCCGCTCATTTTAATCTACTAATAACACATACAAAGCAGGCTGGCTATGAACAATACGAGCTTTCAAACTTTGCATTACCAGGTTACAGAAGCAAGCATAACACCAGTTATTGGCAACAAAAAAAATACCTTGGCATAGGTCCATCTGCACATTCGTTTACCGGCAACACGCGTCAGTGGAATATTGCAAACAATGCACTATACATCAGTAGTATCGAAAAAGGTATTGTACCATTTGAGTCAGAAACACTACTAGTAGCAACACAGTATAATGAATATATCATGACATCACTTCGAACCATTGAAGGTTGTTCGTATGAATATGTAGAAGAAAGATTTGGAAACAACGCAGTGAATAGAACAAAAAAAATAGCGCAACATTATATTGATAACGGTCAATTAGTGGAGCAAGGGAAGTTTCTAATTGCAACTGAGCAAGGGAAGTTTTTTTTAGACGGTATTGCCGCTGATTTTTTTGAAGTGTAGCTACTGTTCTATTAAAATAAGATTTTTTCAACCTCTGCAAAACCATTTGCTGCGTGCACATGCTTCCATAAAATTTGATAGATTGCAGTAGCAATAGGCATTTTTGCACCGTACGCCTGATTGATTTCAAAAATACATTTACTGGCATTATAGCCCTCTGCCACCATGTTTAATTCGAGTTGAGCAGCTTTAACAGAGTACCCTTTGCCAATCATATTACCAAATGTCCGGTTTCGGGAGTACAATGAATAGCAAGTAACAAGTAGGTCGCCTAAATATACAGAAGCATTATAATTAGGAGCTGCCGCAGTTTTGCTGGACAGTTCCGAGTGATCACATTTTTGTAAAAAATTGGCCATTTCATTGGCACAATTAGCAATATAAACGCTTAAAAAGTTATCGCCATAATCTAGTCCATGTGCAATACCAGCCCCCAATGCGTATATGTTTTTCAAAACAGAAGCAAATTGTGAACCATTGATATCGGTATTTACAACCGTATTGATGTAATCACAATTAAAATGTGATGCAATCTCCTGGGCAGCTTCTACAGTAGTTCCGGAAAAAGTCAAATAGGAAAGTTTTTCGGCAGCCACTTCCTCTGCATGACAAGGGCCCAGCAATGTAAAATAATGTTCGAGGGGAAAGCTAAATGAATTATTTAAATACTGATTGAGCAAAATATTCTGATCTGGTAAAATACCTTTTATAGCTGACACAATTTTTTTACCCTGTAATAAGTTGCCGTCAATGCCTTCAAAGATGGAAGTTACATAGGCAGACGGAACAGCGACGACAATTACATCAACAGCGGCCACTAGCTCCTCCACGTTGTCCGTTAACTGAAGTTGTGCCTGATTAAAATAAGCGGCGCTTAAATAGTGTGGATTGTGTTTGCGTTTTTGAATATACTGGATAGTATCAGAATTTCTTACCCACCAATGAATGGCATTACCATTATCCGTTAAGATTTTAGCAAGTGCTGTTGCCCAACTTCCGCTTCCGATAATTCCAAAACGCATATCTAATTTGGTTGTTAATCAACCACAAACATACGAAAGGATTTTTTATTGATACTGCTAGTCTTTTTTCTTGTCTTCAAAGAGTTTATCCTTACTTACTACTTTTACGAGACTACTATCCTTAATGAGCTTACTCACAGTATTGTAAGGGCCTGTGATAACTTGATCACCTGCTGCAATACCGCTAACAATTTCGATGAAATTAAGATCTTGAATATCTGTTTTTACTTTTACCTTTTTAACGCGGTTGTCTTTTTGTAAAACAAAAACAACTTCTTCGCTATCATCTGCTTCTAAGGATTTTTTATCTGTGGTTGGGGCAGCTTCTTCTTTTTTCTCCTCTTTACTAGAACTTGCTCCAGCCTTTGCTTCTGATTTATCTCTTGTAGTAACCGCATTTAAAGGAATTGATAAAACGTTGACTTTGGTTTTTGTTTGAATATCAGCACTCGCACTCATGCCAGGTCTAAAAGGAAAACTATTCCCGGCAACGAGTAAATCTTGATAACTACTTTGCAATAAACGGATATGCACTTTATAGTTGGTTACTTCCGAACTTCCACCTGCTGCACCTGCTGCAGAAGTAATCGGATTTGCAATTTTATAGACAAGCCCTTTAAACTTTCTATTGGTATAAGCATCTACTTCTACAACCGCTGTATCACCAATTTTCACTTTTGGAATATCATTTTCACCTACATCAACTCTAATTTCAATACTGCGCATGTCTGCTACACGCATCATTTCGGTACCCGCCATTTGCGCCGTACCAACAACACGCTCGCCTTTTTTAACGGCGAGTAAACTTATAATGCCATTCATAGGCGCTACAAGTGTTGTTCTTGATAAATCTTTATTAGCGCGCGCCAATTGTGCTTCTGCACCACTAATCGCAGCTTGCGTTCCCTTAAGTCCTTCTTTGGCACCATTGTAATTTGCTTCTGCAGACCTAAAAGCCTGTTGTGCTTGTTCAAATTCTTGACGAGAAGTTACTTTATCGTTGTATAATTTAAGTTGGCGATCATATACCTGCTTTGCATTATCAAGTGTAGCTTTTAACCCTACAATGCTTGCACTAGAATTAGCAAGCTGCGCTCTAGCTTGGTTTACACCTGCAGCCACCTGATCACGCTGGGTAGAATAAATGTCGGCATAAATCCTTGCAAGTACTTGACCTTTGGTTACACTATCTCCTTCGTTTACATTTAACTCAACAATTTCTCCACTGATATCAGGACTCACTTTAACTTCAATTTCAGGATATACTTTACCACTCGCATTTACAGTTTCAATAATGGTACGCAACGCTGCTTTTTCGGCAGAAACGGTAAGTCCATCTTCTTTTCCAATAACGCCTGTTTTTTTAAGCGTTACAAACACAACAATTAAAACAACAAGTGAGATGATCGTCCAAAGTAATTTTTTATTCATGGTATTGTATTTCAAACTTTTTAAAAATGTTATTATGATGTATTAAAGTGTGATGCCCTGTCCTTTATAGAACTCAAGCACTTTCATCTTAAATATATAATCGTATTGGTTGCTTAGTTGTTGCACTTTAGCGCGCAATAAATTGTTTTGATTGGTGATTAAATCAAGTGAACTTAAAAGACCTACTTCATATCTTTTTGAAGCAAAATCGTAGGCCTTTTGAGAAGTTTCAACAGCCTTAGTACTTGCATTTAATTTTTGTAAAGCAGCGGTAGCACTATTATATGCCGTATAAATATTTTGCTTTAAAGTGATATCTGATTGTTCTTTTTGTAACTCCGCAGATTTAACACTCAGGGTAGCACGTTGATAAGCTCCTTTGGCCTGACCTCCATTAAAAATAGGAACAGATAGGTTAAATCCAATGTTTTGACCAAAGTTATTGCTTAGCTGTTTGGCCCAACCATCCCATATTTCACTGATATTTCGGTTGGTTTGATTGAGCTTATACATGGGGCTTTGTATAAAATAATCTTGACCTCCAATAGATACTTTTGGATCAAATCCTGGAACGGGTGTTCCATAACCTAAAAAGCTAGCGCCTGTTGTTTTTCTAAATGAATTGGAAAAATTGGACGCCAAATTACCCCCCACTGTTAGGGTTGGATATTGTTGTGCTTTTGCCACCAATACCGATTTTTTTGCGGCTTCTAAACGAATGGCATTTGCTTTTTGTAGCGGCTGCGTGCCAAGTGCCATTTCATACACCATGGCTGGCTGTAAATCGGCAAAACTTGGAATAGGAATGTTACTAATATTTGGTGTAGCCACTTCAAAAGGTACAGCTGGATCTAGATTTAATAACCCTTGTAAATTCAAAATATTTTGTTCGTATCCGGTATAGGCTGCAATATAATTACTGCTATCAGAAGCAAGCTGTACCTGTATTTCAGCCAAATTCAATTCAGGTAATGCACCAGCATCCACTCTTTTTTTAGTGATTTCTAATTGTGTTAATGTTTGGGCAATTTGTACTTGTGTAATTTTCACTTGCTCTGATGCCGCTAACACGTTTAAATAAAAATTAGCCACGTTTAATGAGATATCATTAGCAATTCTATCCATATCAGCCAGCGCTGCTTTGGCGTTTAAATCTGCAACAGCAACGTTATTTTTAAGACTGCCATAATTATAGAGTTGCATGCCCCCAGACAATCCTATGTTTTGAAACAAAAATTGGGTGGTGGCAAACGCATTGGTGGTTGGGTCGATAGATCTACCAAAACGCACCCCCATTCCAGAATTTCCTGAAACAGATGGATATAAAGTTAGTTTAGACTGCTTGGCCTGTACCTGTGCAATTCGGGCCTGAATATCAGCTTGTTTAACAGAAATGTTGTGACTGGTCGCATATTCTACACAACGTTTGAGGTCCCACTTTTCGGTTTGGGACTGCGCCTGTATTACCACAAGGGCAGCAAGGAGGGTAAATAATGATTTCATAGAAGAGCAAAAATAGTGCATTCAATGCCCTTTGCATTAAAATTTAGACAGACGGAAAGAAAGCGGGTATTTTGGCTATTTATGTGTTATGAAGGGTGAAATTGACTATTCCCCAGTTTGGGAAGGCGTTTTTCGGTACCGAGCGGTTATAAAATAGAGGAGCATAAAGGATGCCAATACTGCAACACCAACCCCTGCTGTTTCTGGGGTTTGCATCGCAATACTAACGCCCACAAAAAGATAATTGGCGATAAAAAATAGGGGGATGAGTGGAAATAACTTCATTTTAAAAATGCCCGTACCATCGAGGTGTTTTGTTTTGCTGCGGAGCTTAAAAATAGCTGCACTAGACGCTACCATACCAAAGCAATCTAAAAAAATAGTGAAGTTTAAAATCTTTTCGAAGGTTTGTGCAAAAAACAAAATCACAATACACACTGCTGCAAAAATAGTTAGTGAAAAAACAAGCACGTCTGTTTTTTTATCTTGTTTAGAAAAAACAGCGGGGAGGGTTCCTTCGGCACTCATGGCATACATCACCCTTGGGTTACTCATAAGAAGTGCATTCACATAAGCTAGTACCCCAAAAAATAAAAAGAATGAAAAAACATTGGCGATTTGACTACCAAAAGTTTTTTGGATGAGTGCATAAGCAATTTCACGTTCACCTTTCATATTGTCAAAACCAATAATCATGTAGTAGCTAAAATTAACGAGTAAATAAAGTCCTATAATAATAGCGATACCAATAAATATTCCTTTTGGTATTGTTTGGGATGGCTTGTCTACTTCGTTTCCAAAATTGATGGTTTGTTGATAGCCACCATAGGTAAATGAAACGGCAATTAAGCTAATGCCAAAACTTTGAATCCAACCCAGATTTAAAGCAGGAACAACCGGCGCAGAAGCAGTATGCAAAAGGGTTTCATGCGGAAAAAATAAAGCGGCAATAATTACTAATATCATGCTAATTTTTATTAGCATTAAAATATTTTGAGCGCGCGCGCTCATTTTTAACCCTCGCAAATTGATAAAATAAAAAAGCAATATAGCAGCAACACTTAAAAGTGCTTTATCGATATCAGACCAACTATGTCCTGGAAAAAGTTTAGCAATATATCCACTACCAATAAGTGCCACCCCACTTAAACTAGCCGCGTTACTAATTAAAATAATACAGTTAATGGCAAAGGCAATACTTGGATGATAGGCGTAAGAAAATACTTTATAATATCCTCCTGTAACGGGGTAACGACTTCCGATTTCGGCATACGTGAGCGCCCCACACATAGCAACAATTCCACCCACAATCCAAGCACTAAAATAAACCGAAGGTGCTATGGCGTCTTTCGCACTTGTAGCGGCGGTTCTAAAAATTCCCATCCCAATGACAAGGCCTACCACAATCATGGTGAAGCTAAATAAATTCAATTTTTGTTTCGATTGCATAGGCAGGTGTATGGGATTAAATGTAGCAAACTTATGCGAAGTTTTCAACGCTTGGTGCAAAACTAAAACGGATACCATGTAGCCTTATGAAAATAGAATACCTACATTCGCTTTGTAATTGGTTTTCGAATTTTTCGGAATTAAAAGGGAAGCAAGTGTAAGTCTTGCGCTATCCCCGTAGCTGTAAACGCAAATAGGCAACCAACACCTCAGCCACTGTTCTAATATTAGAATGGGAAGGCCCGTTGGAAGCGCGTGAGCCAGAAGACCTGCCAGTCACAAACCATCATTCATGGCTTTCGGGCGAAAAGCATGGAATGTAAATGCTGTATCAGCGGCTATTTATGTTTCTACCGTTTTAACTCTTGAAAGCTCATTGTTCAAATTAAAAAAAACAAACAATGGGCAAAAAATTAATGCTCCTCACCTTGCTATTTTCAGCGAAAATGGTAAGCGCACAACAAGACACCACAACCCTCGACGAAGTGGTGGTGACGGCCAATAAAATGGCACAAAAACAATCTACTACTGGTAAAGTGGTTACTGTAATTACCAAGGCCGATTTGGAAAAAATGGGCAACAAAAACGTAGCAACACTTCTTCAAGAACAAGTAGGTGTTACGGTCAATGGCGCTAGTAATAATGCAGGTAGTGTTCAAACTATTTTTACGCGAGGCGCATCCGGTGGCAGAACCCTGGTATTACTTGATGGTATTCCTGTCAATGATCCTTCATTCATTAACAATGATTTGGATTTAAACTTATTTGCAACCAGCAGTATTGAGCGAATTGAAATTTGTAGGGGTGCGCAATCTACTCTCTATGGTAGCGACGCCATTGCAGGAGTTATCAATATTATCACTACCAGTAAAGATATTTCAAAGCCATTACAAATAAATGCCAGCACTTTACTTGGTAGTTTTGGAACCGTAAAAAACAATCTACAAGTAGCGGGTAAAAAAAATAAATGGACGTATAGTGCTAGGCTTGCACAAACAAATTCAAAAGGTTTTTCTGCATCGATTGACACCACCGGAAAAAATAATTTTGATGCCGACGCATACAATGGAACTGCGTTACATGGCCAGCTCAACTACGCCGCTACCGAGCATTTGTCTATCAAAGCATTTAGCATGTACAATAAATACAAAGCAGGTGTAGACGCAGGTGTTTTTAAAGATGATAGAGATTTTACCATTACCAATAGCAGCTTACTTGTGGGCACAGGGTTTGTATACAAAAAAAATAATTGGCAAATTACGAGCACTTATCAGCACAACACACTAGACCGACATTTTTTAAATGACAGTACCCACAAAACAAGTAACTGGTTTGAAAAAAATGATTACGCTGCCGCCTCCGATTACGCTGAAATTTTTACCAGTGTAAAATTATCAGATAGGCTAACAGCCCTACTAGGCATCGATTACAGAAAAGGATCCTACAGTCAAGATTATCTATCAATTAGCCAGTGGGGGCCCTATAATTTTAAGGATCCTACAAGATATGCGGAGCAGTCTGCCTTATATGGCTCACTACTTTACACCAGTGCAAATAAAAAACTAACACTTGAATTAGGTGGCCGTGCCAATAAACATTCGGTATATGGAGGCAACCAAACATTTACATTGAATCCCTCTTTTGCAATCAATACAAATACAAGAATGTTTGCGAGTGTTTCAACTGGTTTTAAAGCGCCGTCGCTCTATCAAATTAGCATCAATGACAAATTGGATCCAGAAAAAGCAACGAGCTATGAAGCTGGATTTAGTTATCAAAATAAAGCATTACAAACCAGACTTGTTTATTTTAATAGACAAACCGCAAATGGTATCGATTATAATTATATCAACTACCAGTATTTTAATTATGTAAAACAGGCGGTAAATGGATTAGAATTTGAAGTGAGAAAATCCATCACAAGTCAAATTTCCACATTTGCTAACTATACGTATTTACATGGCCGAGAAACCACTCAAAATAGAATGACCAACCAAGATACCATTACCTACACATACCTGCTACGTAGACCTACACATCAATTCAATATGGGCATCAGCGCACAACTCAATGCCAAATTTCGATTAGAAATTACAGGCAGGTATGCGAGCAAAAGAAGAGATGTTGGTGGTTATGCTGCACCAGATGTATTATTAGAATCCTATGTAACACTCGCGGCAAATGCTGGCTATCAACTTAATAAACATTGGCGCTTTTCTGCTGATATCCAAAACTTTACCAAAACAAAATATTACGAAGTGTATGGATTTAGAACAATGCCCTTCAATGCAAGTATAGGGGCTGCGTTTTCTTGGTAAAATAATTGGTTATATTTGTAAGGAGGTCACCAATACTTACACCTATGAACTTTCAATTTGACCAACTCATCACTGTCACATTTACATTATTTGCCGTTATAGATATTGTGGGGTCTATTCCACTATTGATATCCTTGAAAGAAAAAATGGGTGGCATTAAATCTGGAAATGCCACCCTCATTTCTGGAGCCCTCATGATTGCGTTTTTATTTGTGGGTAAGCCTTTTTTAAACATATTAGGACTTGATATCCGGTCATTTGCTGTGGGCGGATCAGTGGTTATCTTTTTATTAGGCCTCGAAATGGTACTTGGGCACGAAATTTTTAAAGGCGATAAAGATGCCAAATCCAGTACCATGGTACCTATTGCCTTCCCAATTATTGCCGGAAGCGGAACCCTTACCACCATCATGTCCCTTAAAGCCAATTTCGAGGAAGTATACATATTATCGGGTATTGTCGTAAACCTAGTCATCGTATTTGTCGTACTTAAATCACTCAATTGGATCCAAAAAGGCCTTGGAGAGGGCGGATTACTAGCCGTTCGGAAGTTTTTTGGCGTCATTTTATTGGCCATTGCCGTAAAGATCTTTAGCAGCAATATTGCCGCTTTTGGCAAATAATAGAGCTGTTTTTAGCCTACAATTCTTACCTTTGCAGCCCATTTAACCCCTTTGGCCTATTTGGGCCTCAGGCAAAACCTTATAAATAAGAAGACATGGCAAAAGTTACTAGAGAGAACATTGCAAAGCTTACAGACAAACTAACAGTAACCTTAGACAAGGCTGACTACTTAGGAAATTTTGAAGTGAGCCTCAAAAAATATGCTAAAACATCAAATATTCCTGGATTTAGAAAAGGAATGGTGCCCGCAGGACTGGTTAAAAAAATGTATGGTCAAAGCGTTTTTACAGACGAAGTTTTAAAAACAGTTGAGAGTGAACTTAATAGCTACTTACAAGCAGAGCAACTAGATATTTTTGCACAGCCACTCCCGCTTGATAGCGAATTACGTAATATGGACGTTAACAATCCAGAAAGCTACACTTTTGCTTTTGAAATTGGACTTAAGCCAGCGGTTGATATTGACGTTAAGAAAGTAAAAGTTACACGCTACAAAATAAATGTTACGGATCAAATGTTACAAGACGAACTTGAGCGTTTACAAATTCGTAGCGGTAAAATGACAGAGCCTGAATCCGTAACTGGTGATGATAACGTTTTAAACGTAAAATTTGTAGAGTGTGATAAATCAGGTGCTGCGATTGAAGGTGGTATCACCAAAGACAACTCATTACTTGTAAAATATTTTGAGCCCAAGTTCAGAAAAAATTTAATGGGAAAGAAAAACGACGACAACGTTGTATTGCAATTGGGCAAAGCGTTTGAAGCGAAAGAAAAAGAAGCAATTTTAGCCGATTTAGGTTTAACAGATGCAGATGCTGAAAAATATTTTAATTTACAAATTACGAAAGTAGGTCTAGTAGAAAAGGCTGAAATGAACGCTGAATTTTTTGCAAGTGTATATCCAAACGCTGCTATTGCAACAGCAGAAGAATTTACAGCAGAAGTAAAAAAGGAAATGGAAGCTTATTATGATGCGCAGTCTCGCAATCAAATTCACGACCAAATTTATCACCACTTTGTAGACCATACCCCAATGGAATTACCAGAAGGTTTCTTAAAACGTTGGTTACAAACAGGTGGTGAAAAACCAAAAACAGAAGCAGAAGCGGAGGCAGATTATCCAAGCTTTGCTGGTCAATTAAAGTGGACACTTGTAAGTAGCAAACTAGCTGCCGATAATAAAATTGAAGTAATGCCGGACGATATCCGTGCTTTTGCAAAGCAGCAATTGTTTAGTTACATGGGTGGTCAATTAGGTGCCCTAGGCGACAACCAACAATGGGTAGAAGATTATGCAAACCGCATGATGCAAGACCGCAAATTTGTGGAGGATAGCTACCACCGCATCAGCACCGAAAAATTATTTGGGATCATTGAAACACAAGTAACTGCCAAAGAAGAAAGCATTAGTGCCGAAGATTTTGCAAAGAAATTGCACAATCACCACCACTAATCGTATAAAATCATAGGAAAAAGCTGGGGTAACCCGGCTTTTTTTATGAAATCAGGCCCAAAAACCTGACTACTTGTCTTTTGGCTAAAAATTTGCATAGTATTTGCCACTATACAATAGAACCGAAAAAGCAAATAACTTATCTTCAAAGCGAAATTTAAAGTATATGAATCTAGGAAAAGAATTTGAGCAATATGCGGTAAAACACAGAGGCATTAGTAGTGCCACTTTGCATAATTACCAGCAGGTAACAAACCTTACCCCGTACATTATTGAGGAGCGCCCCATGAACGTGGCAAGCATGGATGTGTTTTCACGTTTGATGATGGACCGTATTATATTTTTAGGCGAAGGCATCAACGATTATGTTGCCAATATTGTAACGGCTCAATTGTTGTTTTTAGAAAGTACCGACCGTACCCGCGATATTCAAATGTATATCAATAGTCCAGGTGGAAGCGTATATGCAGGACTTGGTATTTATGATACTATGCAATTTATTGGACCAGATGTGGCAACTATTTGTACGGGTATGGCTGCTAGTATGGGACAAATTTTATTATGCGCTGGTGTGAAAGGAAAGCGTACCGCTTTAAAGCATAGTAGGATTATGATGCACCAACCAAGTGGCGCCATTGGTGGTCAAGCAACTGATATCGAAATCACTGCACGAGAAATTAAAAAATTAAGAACAGAATTATACGCTATTACAGCGCATCATACTGGCAAAGACGAAGCTACTATTGCAAAAGACAGCGATAGAGATTTTTGGATGACTGCCGTTGATGCAAAAGAATATGGACTGGTAGATGAAGTTTTATTAACCAACCCACGTAAAGAAAATAAACTATAAAGATCATGACAGACTTAAAATATATTGCAAATCCTTACTTAATGGAAGACGAGGACGAATCTGTGAAAGAAGATAAGCCAGTAAACAATGGCATGCTCATGAAAAAAATGGAAAAGCTTTTCTTTGAAAAGAGAACCGTTTATTTATGGGGTGTAGTAGATGATCATTCTGCAAAAGATGTCGTAAACAAATTATTGTTATTAGACGCAGACAAGCCAGGTGCCGAAATTAAATTTTATATCAACAGCCCAGGGGGTGTTGTAACAAGTGGTATGGTGATGTACGATACTATCAAGCTTATTGAGAGCCCTGTATCTACGATATGTATGGGACTTGCGGCTAGTATGGGTTCAATTTTACTAAGTGCGGGTACCAAAGGAAAGCGTTTTATTTATCCGCACGGCGAAGTGATGATTCATCAACCAAGCCTTGGTGGTTTCATGAAAGGTACCAGTGCTGATATTGAAATTCAGGCCGAACAAATTATAAAAACAAAGGCAATTGGTGCGCGCATTTTAGCTGAAAACTGTGGCAAAACAGTAGATCAAATCATGCAGGATTTTGAACGCGATTATTGGATGGATGCGAAAGAGGCGGT
This sequence comes from Sediminibacterium sp., assembly GCA_049418605.1. GTDB lineage: Bacteria > Bacteroidota > Bacteroidia > Chitinophagales > Chitinophagaceae > Sediminibacterium. The sequence continues at coordinate 103,046 of JBMSJE010000001.1, forward strand.
AGCCTATGGCATTGTAGATAGTGTACTAGACAAGATATAAGGAGCAACCGTTTTATGGCAAAAGCAAATCAATTAACCTGTTCTTTTTGTGGAAGAAGTCGCGATGAGGTAAAAATTCTTATTGCTGGACAGCACTCGCACATTTGCGAGAACTGTGTGGAGCACGCGCAAGAGATTATAGCACAAGAAGTAACGGTTAAAAAAGAAGGTGATAAAGGAAACTTTAAACTCAATGTGCGGAGGCCATTAGAGATAAAAAAGTTTTTAGACGAATATATTATTGGTCAAGACGATGCAAAAAAGATTTTATCGGTAGCGGTATACAATCACTTTAAGCGTGTGGCACAAAAGCCACAAGCAGATGATGTTGAAATTGAAAAGAGTAATATTATTATGGTGGGTGAAACCGGAACCGGAAAAACATTACTTGCTAAAACCATTGCTAGAATTTTAAACGTTCCTTTTGCCATTGTTGATGCCACTGTTTTTACCGAAGCTGGATACGTAGGTGAAGACGTTGAAAGTATGCTTACGCGTTTATTACAAAATTGTGATTACGATGTAGCAGCTGCCGAAAGAGGCATTGTTTATGTTGATGAAATCGATAAAATTGCACGCAAAGGAGACAACCCTTCTATTACGCGAGATGTAAGTGGTGAAGGTGTTCAGCAAGGTTTATTAAAAATGCTTGAAGGCACCGAAGCACTCGTACCACCCCAAGGTGGACGTAAGCATCCTGAACAAAAAATGATAAAAGTAGACACTAAAAATATTTTATTTATTTGCGGTGGTGCTTTTGATGGTATCGATAAAGTTATTGCTAGACGTATCAACACCAATGCCATTGGTTTTAGCGTTAATAAAGACGAGCAGGAAAATGCCAGAAAAAATTTATTGCAATTTATCAATGCGCAAGATTTAAAAAGCTTTGGACTCATTCCTGAATTACTCGGAAGACTTCCTGTGGTAACGCACCTCGAGCCACTTGATGCTGGCATCTTACGCAGTATTTTAACGGAGCCTAAAAACTCTTTACTCAAACAATACAACCGTTTATTTGAACTAGAAGGTATTGAACTTATCATTGAAGATGAGGTGCTTGACTTTATGGTAGGTAAAGCCATGGAATACAAACTTGGTGCGAGAGGACTTAGAAGTATTTGCGAAAGTATTTTAACAGATGCTATGTTTGAGTTTCCGGGCACCGATACCAAAAAATTTACGGTAACCCTTGATTACGCAGAACAAAAGTTTAGCAAGAGTAAACTGAGTTCTTTAAAAGTTGCTTAAAACAAATTGATATGAACGAATTAGTAGAACGCCTAGTTAAAGAAGCGGCCTTAACACCAGAGCAAGCACAGCAAGCCATTGCAACCATCGCAGGTTTTGTGAAAGAAAAATTTCCAATGCTGGGTGGCGCTGTCGATCAAATATTTTCGGCAGGTAATAAAGACTAGCCTACAACATATTTAGCACCGTATAAATAATTTCAGTTTTGGTAATTGGAATACCCATTACCTTATTGTATCCTTTTGCATCTACTAAATACTGGTCTCTTATAATTTTTATGAGTTGACCATTATTAAGTTCAGGGACTAATACTTTATCAAATCCTGCAATGATACTTCCTAAATTTTTTGGAAACGGACGCATGTATTTAATATGTGCATGACTTACCGCGTGTCCCGCTGCTTGTAATTCTGTAACAGCTGTTTTAATCGCACCATAGGTAGAACCCCATCCTAGAACGAGTACTTTTCCGGTTTCCGGACCGCTATCTAATTGTTGAAGCGGAATATAGTCTGCAATCTTATCTACTTTGGCCTGACGGGTGTTCACCATATGCTGGTGATTTTCCGGATCGTAACTTACATTACCCGTAACATCCTGCTTTTCGATACCCCCAATACGGTGTTCGAAACCAGCAGTGCCAGGAACCGCCCATGGCCTCACTAATTTTTCATCTCTTTTGTACGGCATGAATTTGGTTTCACCTTCATCAAGCGTTGTTTTAAAACTTACTTGTATAGGCTGCAAATCTGCGGCCACTGGAAACTTCCAAGGCTCCGCACCATTAGCAATATAACCATCACTTAATAGTATAACCGGTGTCATGTGTTGCACAGCTATGCGCACTGCCTCATAGGCTGCATCAAAACAATCGCTGGGTGTAGAAGATGCTATAATAGGCATTGGACACTCGCCGTTTCTACCATAATAAGCTTGCAACAAATCGCTTTGCTCTGTTTTGGTAGGAAGTCCGGTTGAAGGACCACCGCGCTGGATATTTATAATAACAAGTGGAATCTCTAGCATGACGGCAAGACCCATCGCTTCTGTTTTAAGTGCCATACCTGGCCCCGAAGTGGTCGTTATGCCAATAGAGCCCCCATAACTAGCGCCAATGGCTGCCGATATACCGGCAATTTCATCTTCGGCCTGAAAGGTTTTAATTCCAAAAGCCTTGTGCTTACTGAGTTCGTGTAAAATATCGGAGGCTGGCGTAATTGGATAGGTGCCTAAAAAAATAGAAAGCCCCGATTTTTCACTAGCCGCAATTAATCCCATCGAAAGGGCCTGGTTACCCATGATACTACGGTAGGTTCCGGGAATCATTTTTGCTTTTTCTACCCTATATCTACTAGAAAAAGTTTCGGTAGTATCGCCATAATTAAACCCTGCTTGCAACACTTTAATATTGCTTTGCAGGATGGTATCTTTTTTACCAAACTTTTCGTTTAAGAAGGTAATCGTGTTGTCTAAATTTCTATTGTACATCCAATAAATAAGACCTAGCACAAACATATTTTTTGCACGGTCTCTTTCTTTGGTACCCAGGTCTGTAAAATCTTTTAATGCTTCACGCGTAAGCTTAGTAACGTCAACTTTTATAAGTTCAAAACCTTCCAAACTGCCGTCCTCTAAGGGGTTCACGCCATCTGGGTAATTGGCTAAGCGTAAATTTTTTGCGTCAAAACCATCTACGTTGGCGATTATTTTTCCGCCTTTTTTAATGGCTTTTAAATTTACTTTTAATGCTGCAGCATTCATAGCAACCAGTACATCACAATCATCACCAGGCGTAAAAACTCGATCACTAGAAAAACGTAACTGAAATCCACTCACCCCTGGAAGTGTTCCAATTGGAGCACGAATTTCGGCGGGGAAATCGGGAAAAGTAGCAAGGTCGATACCCAGTAATGCCGTGTTATTGGTAAACTGCTGACCGGTTAATTGCATACCGTCTCCACTGTCACCAGCAAACTTGATTACGACGTCCTGTAGTAGTGTTTCCTTCTTTTCCATGAGCTTCTATAATTGCGGTAAAGTTACAATTTACTGAGGAGGTAGCCAATGGTTTTTTAACTGTTAAAGTATTGAAAAGAGGGGTTTATTAAAATGAATCTTATTGTATATTTGGATAACAAAAATTAAACAACCATGGCACTATTTGAATCAGGAAATCCTACCCTTTCAGAAAAAATGTTTGATAAGGCTGGTCACGCCCAGGCTAACGCAACAGGCACCATGTCTGTGAGAGGCACCATGAATAAATTTGGACTCATGCTTATTGGTGTAATTGCAGGCGCTGGTTATACTTGGCATTTAATTGATCAAAACAATCCTTCACTTGCACAAACCCTTATGATTGTGGGTGTTATAGGTGGATTAATAACGGCACTAGCCATCATTTTTAAACCTAATTGGGCACCTGCACTAGCGCCTGCTTATGCCATACTTGAAGGCTTATTTTTAGGCGCTATTTCTAAAATGTTCAATGATGCTTTTTACCCTGGTATTGTAGTTCAAGCAGTAGGGCTTACGTTTGGTGTAGCTATTGCGATGTTTTTACTGTATAATTTTAGAGTGATCAAAGCAACTGAAAGATTTAAGTCAATGATTATGAGTGCTACGCTTGGAATCGGACTCTTTTATTTACTTACTTGGGTACTCAGTTTTTTTGGTGTTGACGTGAGTTTTGTAAGAGATAACTCAATGCTAAGTATTGGTATTAGCTTATTTATTGTAGCTATTGCCGCACTCAATTTAATTTTAGATTTTGATATGATTGAGCAAGGAGCGCAGCGAGGTGCTCCTCAATTTATGGAGTGGTATGCAGCTTTTGGATTGATGGTAACTATTGTATGGTTATATTTAGAAATCTTACGATTACTTAGTAAATTATCAAGCAGAAATTAATGCAACAAAATAAATTATTAAAATTTAAAATGGTAGCAGCTTTTGGGTTGCTACCATTTTTTATTGCCGCACAAGTGGGTTATCAGCCTCCTTACTTTCAAGACAGTAACCGTGTAGAAAAACTGCGCATCGCTTTCCCAGTGATAGAAAAAATGGTAGAAAAATATGCAGCTGACAATCATTTTCCAGGATACAGTTTTGGCATTGTACTAGACGGAAAATTGGTATTCACAAAAAGTGGGGGTTATACCAATCTACAAAGTAAAACAGCTGCGACCACGGGTAGTATGTTTAGAATAGCTTCTATGTCTAAAAGCTTTACGGCCATGGCTATTGTAAAATTAAGGGATGAGGGGAAATTAAATCTAGAGGATGCAGTAAGTAAATACATTCCGGAATTAAAAAACCAGGGACTCACCACAGATGCAGCACCCATCACAATTAGAGATTTACTCACGCACTCGGCAGGATTTCCAGAAGACAATCCATGGGGAGACCGTCAGCTAGAAAAAACATCTCAGGAATTTTTAGCCTTCATCAAAAAAGGAATTCATTTTTCTACCGCTAGTGGCACATCTTACGAATACAGCAATGTAGGTTTTACGATGCTTGGTTATATTATAGAAAAAGTAACGGGTAAAAATTATGGTGCATACATTAAAGAAAATATTTGGAAGCCACTTAATATGGAAGCCAGCTGGGAATTTTCTAGCATTACTGAAGCAAAGCTTGCACATGGATACAGATGGATGAATAATAGTTGGACAGAAGAACCATTATTACATGATGGTATTTATGGCGCTATGGGTGGCATGATTACAAGTGTAGAATCATTTAGTAAATACGTATCACTTCATTTAGATGCTTGGCCTCCAAGAAATAATATCGAAACAGGACCTGTTAAAAGAAGCAGCATTCGAGAAATGCACCAGCCTAGCAGATTTATTGGACTCAATGCTAATTATAAATACCCTTCTGGTAGAGCCTGCGCAACAACGGCCGCCTATGGTTATGGATTAAGTTGGTTAAAAGATTGTACGGGCCGCACCAGTATTGCGCATAGCGGTGGGCTTCCCGGATTTGGTAGCAATTGGAGAATCCTTCCTGAGTTTGGACTCGGTGTTATTTTATTAGCCAATGTAACCTATGCGCCAACTGCATTGTTTAATACCATGGTTATTGATACCCTTTTAAGAATGGGAACAGTAGATTTACAACCTAGAATTTTACCGGCATCTGCCACATTAAAAAATGCACAAGCAAAATTAACAGCACTATTGCCTAGTTGGAAAAATGCAGCAGCTTCTAATTTGTTTGCCGAAAACTTTTTTGATGACTATAAAATAGATGCGCTCATTAAAGAGGCAACTAGCATTTTTGATGTGGCTGGGGCGATACATAAAACCGGCGATATGATACCAGAAAATGAATTACGTGGCTACTATTATTTGCATGCAAAAAATGGAACCATAAAAATCAGTTTCACTTTAACGCCTACAAACCCAAGCCAAATTCAGGAGTACCATATTAGCTTTCAAAAACAAATTCAGGAATAAATATTCAAGAATAACTATTTTCTAATAGCTACGCCTGCCCTAGAACCCGTGTGCACCCCTGCATCAATGGTAACAACGCCATTTACAATCACGTAATTAAACCCTACTGCGTATTGGTGCGGATTTTTATATTCTGACCTATCACCAACTTCTGCTTCATTAAATAAAACAATGTCCGCAGCAAAATTTTGACGAAGTAACCCTCTATTTGTAAATCCGAATTTTTGTGCAGGCAGTGATGTCATACGGCGAACTGCTTCTTCTAGCTCAATTACATTTTCTTCACGCACATATTTTTTTAATACCCTTGCATTCGTTCCATAGCCTCTTGGATGCGGATTGCCCTCATTGTATACCCTAATACTTGCATCAGAAGCAAACATATTAAATGGATAACGCATAATAGCTTTTACGTCTGCTTCACTCATGCCATGAAACACCATAGACGCCCCGCCCTTTTCTATCATCTGAATAATGGTTTCTGCTTCCTCTTTAGCGGTATGTTTTTTTCCTAAAAAAACATTGACTTCTTCGATGCTTTTTCCGTTGAGTGTCGTGTCTTTTGCAAAGTAGGCAACCACCGGATAACTAAAGTGCTTAAGCTTTCTTTTTGCAAGTCGCGCTAACATATAATTAGCTACTTCTTTTCTGATAGTAGGGTTTGCAAGCCTTGCCACAATTGAATCTTGACCATCGGCAAGTACCCAGTCTGGCATGAGTGTACTTAATGAAGTGCTACTTGCTGTATACGGATATTGATCGATGGTTACATCAAGGCCATTTTTTCGCGCATTTAAAATGAGTGGTAAGGTTTCGGCGCTACGACCCCAGTTTTGTTGACCGCTTACTTTAAAATGAGAAATTTGCACAGGCAAATTTGCCGTACTGCCAATATACAATGCCTCTTCAATGGCAGCTACTACGCTATCTCCTTCATCGCGCATATGCGATGCATATACCCCACCATATTTTGATGCCACTTTTGCTAGTCGCACAATTTCTTCGGTGGTAGAATAGGTGCCCGGAATATAAATAAGACCGGTACTCATGCCAACAGCACCATCACGCATGGCCTGGTCTACAATATTTTCCATGGCCTGCATTTCGGCTTCGGTAGGATTTCTGCTGGCTCTTCCCATTACTTTTTTTCTAACATCATTTTGTCCAACAAGTGCCGCTACATTTACGGAAGTATGCAAGCTATCAATTTTACGCAGGTACCTCCCAATGTTTGCATCCGACGAACCACAGTTACCTGTTATAACTGTTGTAACGCCATCAAAAATAAAATTAGTGGCTTCCGGATTTTTAACTTCATCCCCTTCAATATGGGTGTGCACGTCAATAAAACCAGGCGCAGCAACGAGTCCTGTTGCATCTATCACTTTTTTAGCATTCCACCCACTCAATTTTCCTATTTGCAAAATTTTACCGCCACTTACTGCGATATCGCCATAAAACCACGAGTTTCCTGTACCATCCAAAATTTTGGCGTTCTTTATAAGTATATCTGCCGTTTGGCTAGGCATTTGAGCCCCGGCCGAAAGCGCTATAAATAGAATAAAAGCTAGTGCAGAACTGAGTTTGTAACGCATATATCTAAAATTATACGGGAAGATAAGTATTCTTTAGGCTCATTTAGGTTGAAAATCTCCACCTTAATAACGTAAATTTGCCCTCCAATAAGAACTACAACACCCTATGCTCGATAAGTTAGAAGCCATAAAAGCCCGTTTTGACCAGGTAGGTATTGCCCTTACCAATCCCGAAATTATCAATGACCAAAAACAATTTGGGGCCTACAGTAAGGAGTATCGTTCATTAGAAAAGATTGTACAACCCTATTTAGAATATGTACGCGTGCTAGCAGACTATGCTTTTGCAAAAGAAAGTCAAAATAGTAGTGACGAAGAAATGCGTGAGTTGGCTAAAATGGAACTTCCAGATTTAGAAGTTAAAAAAGAGGAACTAGAAGCACTATTAACCAAACTCTTAATTCCAAAAGATCCGCAGGACGATAAAAATGCCATCTTAGAAATTAGAGCAGGAACCGGTGGAGACGAGGCGAGTTTATTTGCGGGTGATTTACTAGGCATGTACCTCCGTTACTGTGCTAAAAAAGGTTGGAAAACAGCCGTGGTGAGTGAAAGTGAAGGTACTGTTGGTGGCTACAAAGAAGTGATATTAGAAGTTACCGGAGAAGATGTATATGGTACCCTCAAATTTGAAAGTGGCGTACACCGCGTACAAAGGGTTCCTAACACGGAAACGCAAGGTCGCGTGCATACATCTGCTGCAACAGTTGCAGTAATGCCCGAAGCAGAAGAACTGGATTTTGAATTAAAAGAGAGTGATGTAAAAATGGAAACCGCGAGAAGTGGTGGTGCGGGTGGACAAAACGTAAACAAAGTAGAAACAAAAGTTTTTTTAACGCATATTCCTACCGGTGTTGTGGTGGTTTGTCAAACGGAGCGTTCGCAACTTGGTAACCGCGAAAAAGCCATGAATATGCTGCGTACAAAATTATACGAAGAGCAGGTGCGCAAACAAGAAGAAGAAATTTCTACAAGGCGTAAAACACTTGTTAGTACCGGCGATAGAAGTGCTAAAATAAGAACCTACAACTGGCCACAGGGTAGGGTTACAGACCACCGCATTGGTTTAACATCCTACAATTTAGACGCTGTTGTTGGAGGTGAAATTGAAGAATTTATTGAAGCTTTACAAATGGCCGAAAACGCCGAAAAAATGCTCGTGCAATAAACTAGTTTTTTGCAATCGACTCTTTTAGTTGCACCTCTTTTTCCCAAGCCCAAGCTGTGTGCATCATGTCTTCGATCGTATAATTAATTTTCCAACCAAGTTTACTAATGGCTTTTTCATTATTGGCATAAATAGCCACTATATCACCAGCCCTGCGCGCGCCAATTTCATAATTTAATGTAGTGCAGCTCACTGCTTCAAAAGTAGTGATGGCTTCAAGTACAGAAATGCCATTGCCCGTACCCAAGTTAAATACTTCGCAGGCCTCCGTATTTTTTTCTGCTAATAAATATTGTAAAGCGAGGGTATGTGCACTGGCAATATCACATACATGAATATAGTCTCGAATACAGCTTCCATCACGGGTAGGATAGTCATTACCATACACGATCATTTTAGGAAGTTTGCCAATGGCAGTTTGCGTAATGGCAGGCACTAAATTTTGTGGTCGACCAATTGGAAGTTCACCTATCAGTGCAGAAGGGTGTGCACCAACTGGATTAAAATAACGGAGTAAAATAACGTTCGCCCCGCCTGCTGCTGCTATATTTTGAAGTATTTCTTCACCCATTTGTTTGGTAGCGCCATAAGGCGACTCTGCTTTTTTAACCTCCGAATTTTCGGTAACTGGAGAAGTGTCAGGGTTACCATACACAGTACAAGATGAAGAAAATACAAAATGGGGAATATCAAATTCTTGAACGCACTTTAAAATATTTAACAGCGATCCAATATTATTTTCGTAATAAAATAAAGGCTCCTCTACCGATTCGCCAACTGCTTTATAGGCCGCAAAGTGAATGATACCGGCGATGTCCGGGTTCTCCTGGAAAACAGCCAATGTATCATCGAAGTTTTTTAAATCTACTTCGTAATTTTTAATACGGGTACCTGTAATTTTTTCAATTGCAGGAATGGCGTAATTACTAGACCTAGCATGGTTGTCTATAGAAATAACTTCAAACCCATTTGCTAATAAATCTACAATGGTATGAGAACCAATATAGCCACAACCACCTGTTACTAAAATTTTTGCCATTACATCTATGCGTTATTACTGCAAATTAGGCAGAGAATGGCAAAACAAGAAAAGAATTATGCATTTGTTGCAAGCGTAAATCCGATAGTAGTACCTATCTCTAATTTACTGCGCACATGTATGGTTTGACCATGCGCTTCAATAATGTGTTTACATATGGCAAGTCCAATACCTGCACCACCAGCGTCTCTACTACGCCCTTTGTCTGTTCTATAAAAACGTTCAAAAATTCGCGGCAAATGCTCTTCGGCAATTCCAATCCCATCGTCACTGATTTCAATGAGCACATGATCTTCATCGGTTTTGTAAACACTGGCTACAATGGATCCATCTTGCTTTCCATATTTAGAGGCGTTGACCACTAAATTATTAAGCACTTGACGTACTTTTTCTTTATCGGCAAAAACCATGGTTTGTCCTTCGGATCCTTTTTTGAAACTGCAACTAATGTTTTGTTTGGCCGCTTTTATAGATAAAGCGTCAAACACTTCTTTGATGATATCTTGTATAAAAAAAGAAGTTTTATCAAGTGGCTGCTCGCCCATTTCAAGTTTTGCAATTTCGTCTAAGTCTTTCACCAGATTCACCATCCGGTCTACATTTTTAGACGCATTTTTTAAAAAACGAACAGCCGTTTCAGGAGTTTCAAGTGCGCCATCTAGAAGGGTATCTACATAGCCCTGAATAGCAAAAATGGGTGTTTTAATTTCGTGCGATAAATTTTGTAAAAATTCTTTTCGGTAATTTTCGTTGGTTTTAAGTTGCTCAATTTCGGCACTGTGCTGCTCGGCCCACTGCACTACTTCTTCACCAACTTCATCGAGTTCTTTTTTTGGCAAAATATATTTGAAATAGGTTTCTTCCCTTTTAGTCGCTTTTGTTTGGTAAATGAGTTTATAAATGAGTTTAATTTTTCGGTTTACGAAAATTTCAAAAATATAACGGATAAGAAGATAGGAAGCAATACCTGTGGTTAAAAAAGTAAGGGCAAATCGAAACCAGTTATGGTAAATAAAACCAATGGTCAATGAAAATCCAAGCGCTATGATAGCTGCCGCAAAAGCTGCCAACTGCTGAATGGAAAGGTTTTTCATGCTGCAAATTAAGGTAAATCAAACTTATATCCTACGCCTTTAACGGTGGTGATACAGTCGACCTCTAATTTTTGTCTGATTTTGCGGATGTGCACATCAATAGTGCGGTCGCCAACAATCACTTCATTACCCCAAATTTGAGAAAGTATTTCATTGCGCAAAAAAACGCGGCCCGGCCTAGACGCTAGTAAGTGCAAAAGTTCAAACTCTTTTTTTGCCAATACTTTTTCATCACCACCAATAGTCACCATAAATTTTATACTGTCAATGCGCATCGAACCAAACTGCATCACAGAAGAAGTTTCTTTTGTAGATACCCTTCTAAATAAAGCATTTACACGACTCACAAGCACTTTGGGAGAAATGGGCTTGTTAACGTAATCGTCTGCACCAATTTCGAGCCCTGTTATTTGTGACGACTCATCACTCATGGCGGTTAAAAAAATAATGAGTGTATCTTTAAAGGCGGTTTGTGCACGTAATATTTCACAAACCTCGATACCCGTTTTTTTGGGCATCATGATATCAAGTATGAGTAAATCTGGTTTTATTTTTTTGGCTAGATCTATGGCTTCGTCGCCATTTTTTGCGGTATGCACCTCGTAGCCTTCTTTCTGTAAATTATAGCCCACTATTTCTAAAATATCGGGTTCGTCGTCGGCAATCAATATTTTTTTAACGGGGGCAGCAGCCATAATACTAAGATAGTTTATACAAATTTAATTTTTTTGATTGGTATAGCCATCTATTAGGAGTATTATGTAATTGTTAAGCCTTTAAAGGCTGTTTCAACAAAATAGAGCACCAACTGGTTTATAAGGTTGTATTTTTACAAAATTATTCATGAATAATAAGGGCAACATATTGAAGTCTGTTTACTTGCAAATAAACCTATTGGTTTGGCTTGTGCTATGCAGTATAACGGTAGCAGCTCAAACCAATGAGCCATTGGCTACAATGCCCCCCATTCCTACCATCAGACAATTAAGTCACGACTATATCATTGAAAACGAAAAAGCGCTTATTCAATATCCGTTAATCGCTCAAAACCCTGCCTTACCCACTAGCATAGCGTCCGCAATGTTTGAAATCAGAAAGTGGATTGAATTAAATTGGGCACTACGTGACAATGAAAAATTTAAATGGTTACGAGGTGTCAATAATTTATTACGTGAACTTCAAACAGGGCTCAAACTCAATAAATTACATGCAGAAGAGGTTATAACATGCATTCATGCATTTAAGAATGCGATGCATATAAGCGCAAAAGGGCTTAACATGAGTGCTGTTATAGAAAACGAAAATATGGAAGTGGGTACTATTTTACTTGCTACTGGAAGCTTCACAGATAATATTGGTTATCCTGCTGCAAGAGATATGCTGGTATTAAAAAAATGTCAAAATAATCCGGCTCAAATTTTACAAATTCTAGAAAAGCAAGGCGCCGAAATTTCTACAAATAGATATGCCGATAGTTTACTGATTGCTGCGGCCTTCAAAAACCCGGAAATGGTATACAATTATGCAGCAGCGCCGACTGCCCTTGGAAAAAAAATTCAATCTATTAATCACCCCCTTGTTAAATGGATTGGGAGGCTGGCATTTATGAAAACTGGCCGCTATTATTTTGCATTTTTAGATGAACTCTATACCGGTAAATTAAGTATCGATACCATAACGCCACTTATCCCCGAAGATCAATCCGAAAATTATTTTAAACTTTTAGTACATACTAGAATCGAACAAGTACAAAGAAAAAAGGGGGGCCAAAAATTGGTGGCAGAAGCAGCGCTTTTGACAAAGCTAAAAAGCCTCGTTATGGATCTATATGTCAATGATATCAATGGTCTTCACCAAACCGATGCTGCTAGTCTTAGGTTCAAAAAACTATCTCATTTAACGCCACAAGAGCTCTATTATATAGCTGTGCTAGGTGCCGACGAACTCTATACTTCTAGTTTTGTATCAGGCATTTATCCATTAATGATTCAAAAATTAGGTGCTCAAAATACAAGTGAATTATTGGCACTAGTACATCAAGATTATTTTAAAAAGTTTATTGCACTAGCGGCAAATTATAACACGCTTCAAAATTTTTTATCGCAAATGCCTACCCAGGCAAGTAATGATCTCATGCGAGGTTTTGTGCGTGATTTAGATATTGCGCCCACAATCGAAGACGCCGTAGACGTTGCTGATGCGTTTTCAAGTATAACTGACACTAGTATTCAAAATTTATTACTAACAGAAATCAGAAAAAATAAAAACAGTAAGCTCTATGCCTTATTAGATGATTTATGCACGGCTGTTTTAAAAGACAACCAAACAAATAACACAACACATGAATTACTAACTAGCGCTAGCTTACTTGGGTTTAACAGTTTAAAAAATAACCAACAAAAAGTTGTTATCAGGCAATATTTTTATGGCGATAAAGATGGCGCACAAATATTTAACGCCTTTTTAAATAGTTTTAATAAGCCCGGTTGGCAAATCAATCAAGAAAAATATTGGACGATTGTGCGTAGCGCAAATGGCCGCGTAAGCATTTATGCAAATGCCCCGCTCGATGAAAAAGAAGAGCTCGATCTAAAAGCACAAGACAGTTTAACGGCATTTTTAACAGCGGGGCAAATAACCCCAAGTATTATTGTTCACAGAGGACACAGCTATTATGCAAACCACACCATTGCAGGTATTGACAGTAGTGCTAAACTTGTGCTACTAGGTAGTTGTGGCGGTTATCAAAAATTAGCAGCGGTACTAAACAGGGCACCTGAAACGCAGGTGATTGCAAGCAAACAAATTGGAAAAGGCGTTATAAATGCAGCACTTTTATATGCAATGGCAGAGGCACTTGAAAAAGGACAGGATTTAGTTTGGCGCAGCATTTGGAAACAAATGAATGAACAGCTTAAGGGTGCTGCTAAAACAAGTTTTCAAGACTATATACCTCCCTATAAAAATATAGGACTCATGCTACTAAAAACATACCGTACGCAGTAGTTTTTTGTTTATAAAAAAGGGTTGTTTCGTTTTTCGTATCCAATGGTCGTTTTAATGCCATGACCCGAATACACCACTGTTTCATCGGGTAGCACCCAAAGTTTTTCGCGTATGCTACTTAACAGGGTTTCTGCATCACCCCCAGGCAGGTCTGTTCTACCAATACTTCCTCTAAATAAAACATCACCACCGATCAAATCACCTTGGGCAGGCATATAAAAGCAAATACTTCCGGGCGAATGGCCTGGCGCTAGTATCACTTGAATTTCTGTATCCCCTAAAAATACGGTGTCGCCACCGTTTAAAAAATGCAGGGGTCCCGTATAATTTTGAAACGGTAATCCCCAGCGTTCTCCTGACACTGGCGCCAGCGCTAACATAGCCTCTTCATTAGGGTGGATATGCAGTTCTAGTCCATAGGTTTCATGTACCCATTTGTTACCAAACACATGATCGAGGTGACAATGGGTGTTAAGCAAGTAAACGGGGGTTAAGCCATTATCCGTTAAGAAATTTTTTAACATTTCCTCCTCGGCGGGATAGTAACAACCAGGATCTATAATGGTAGCTTTGCCCTCGTTATTGTATAAAACATAGGTATTTTCTGAAATTGGGCTAAAAGTGAAGGCTTTGATCTGGATCATATGCGTTTTATGAAAATTTTACAAGGTAATTGACTAATTTTAAAAAACTAAGTTTAGCTATGAAATTGAAAAGAATAGGACTAATTTTTATCATGAGTTGTTTGGCTATTTTTAGCCAGGCCCAGGTCAATGCTGTTGAGTTTGGTAAGAATAGAGTGCAATATAAAAAACTGGTGTGGAAGTTTCATCAATCCCCCAATTTTAATACCTATACATCTCAGGGGGGGGTAGAACTTGGCAAGTTTGTGGCACAGGTGGCAGAGCAGGAATTAGGCGCTATCGAAAATTTTGTAGAATACGCTTTACAGCGAAGGGCTAATATTATTGTCTACAGTAATTATGATGATTATAAAAGTAGCAATATTGGTCTTGGGTCTGATTGGCAAAGTGCGGGCGGTCTCACAAAGCTAGTTAACAATAAAATTATTGTGTACTTTGATGGCAACCACGCCAATTTAAAAAGACAAATTAAAGAAGGCATTGCAAAAGTACTGTCTGATAATTTACTCTTTGGAGAAGATATTGGAGAATTTGCAAGCAACCAGGCATTACTTGATTTACCAAAATGGATGGTTGATGGTTATGTTTTGTATGCCGCAGAAAATTGGAGCGTAGAAAAGGACGATGCACTTAAAAGCGCTATGTTAAGTGGCAGGTACAATACTTTTTATCAGTTTGCATTTGATAAGCCTACCCTTGCAGGACATGCATTTTGGAACTTCATTAGTGTTAAGTACAGAAAAGAAAATATTACCTACCTACTTTATTTAGCTAGAATTTATAAAAATTTAAACAGCGCTTTTTTAAAAGTTTGCAAAAAGAAATTTAAGGAAGTATTATCTGAATTCATGGAATATGAACAAGATAAATACGCAAAAGATATCCGTCAGCGAAAAAATTCACCAAAAGGTCAACTAAACATTTCAGAAGATGTTTCTAAAAAAGATTATTTCAGGTTTCAAGCCAACCCAAATCCAAAAAGCAACAATTATGCGGTCGTAGAATTTAACAGAGGTATTTACAGTGTAAAGCTGATGGAAAATTTTTACGACGGTCGGGTGCTTTTAAAATCGGGCGTAAGAACCAATCAAGGGGATATCAACCCCAACTATCCCATCATGGCTTGGGATAACAAGGGCACCAAATTACTCGTTATTTATTCAGAAGAAGGTGCCATTAAAATGTTTGTATATGACGTAGTAACGCGCATCAAAAGATTCAAACAAAAAATTGCGGACATCGACCAAATTTTAGATGCCTCTTTCATGCTAGATGGCAATAACGTGGTAATGAGTGCTGCTAAAAATGGTCATACAGATATTTACACCTATAAAATTGAAGAAAATCAATTAACCCAGTTTACCAACGATGTGTACGACGATTTGCATCCAAGTTTTGTTTCTTTCCCGAATAAATCTGGTATTCTATTTTCGTCTAATAGACCTAGCCCCTATGCGCCTAACAGCGATACCGCAATACCTAGCAAATACCATTTCAATGTATTTATGGTAGACTATTTAAACAATAGTAAAAACAAACAAATTACACAGCTCACCAATTTAAAATATGGAAACACGAGCTATCCAATGGGCTACAACACCAACCACTTTACGTTTGTATCGGACGAAAACGGGGTAGGTAATAGATGGGCTGGATTTTTTGCAACGCAAAGAAATGGACTTGATACACTCTATCACATTGGTGATGATATGCTTAGAAATGCATCCCCAAAAGAAATTGACTCCACGCTCAATGCATGGCAAAGAGAAAAGCCAGATAGCATCAGTTATTTTCAGGTATACAAAGACTCTACCTACACTTTTCCAATTACCAATTACCAAAGTTCATTATTGGAAACCAGAATTGCTGGCGACAAAGGGCAAGTAAGCGAAGTAAGACGTGAAGGTGATTATAAATTCTTATATAAACTTCGTGTAGACTCTATCGCGCTTAAAAAGAGAAACCTCAATTTAAGACCCACTACTTACATGAAAAAAGTAATGGACGAAATGAGAGCGGCAGAGGGTAAAGCCATTGTGTACAAAAAAAGTATTGACACATCCGCAAAAGCCAATCTTTTTCAATCAGAATTTTCCGATGAAGCCACAGATAGCTTCACTGTAAAAAGAGCTGAGCTATTAGATGCAAAAGCAAAAAATATTTTAAGTGATTCCAAACTATATGATTACCGACTTAAATTTAGTAGCGACTATATTTTAAGTGGTTTTTCAAATAACCTACTACTCAATAGATACCAGCCTTATGCAGGTGGCGCGGGCCCCATTCAACTAAACAACGGTAATAATTTCAACTTTAATTTAAGAATTGGTACTGGCGATTTATTAGAGGACCATAAGTTTATGGGTGGCATCCGTTTTGGAACAGACTTAAAAGACAAGGATATTATTTTTAGCTACCAAAATTTTAAAAAGAGATTGGATTGGGGTACTACTTATTATCGAAGTAATGTAACCAACTACTTCAATACGCCTTATACAAATATGCTGATTACCAATTTATACCAAGGTAATATTGCGTACCCTTTTAATGAAGTAAAAAGTTTACGTGCTACTTTTGGGCTTCGCATTGACAGGGGTATTTTAAAGTCTTACGATAACAGGGTGGGCTATCCTGATCCAGGCGCACTTGCCTATCCTGACACGGTTAGTAAATTTATGGTGTCGCGCATAGAGTATGTACATGATAATACCATTAACCCAACTCAGAATATCTGGAACGGACTTCGCTATAAAATTTTCTTCGACATCAATATGCCAAGCATTAAAACAGAAATGAACAATGGTAAGGCAACTTTAAACCTAGGTTTTGATGCACGCTACTACTATAAAATTTATAGAAACTTTATTTGGGCCGGAAGAGCTGCCGCAGATTTTTCGTGGGGCGGACAAAAAATCATTTATTATTTAGGAGGTGTTGATAGCTGGATCAATCCAAAGTTTAATAGCCAAAATTTTCCAGCACAAGACCAGAGCTATGCTTTCCAATCCTTAGCTGTAAATATGAGAGGCTATCAACAAAATATTGCAAATGGCAACAACGCATTTGTGATCAATTCAGAATTTAGACTTCCGCTTTTTGCAACAATTTTTAACAGGCCTATCAACAATGCCTTTTTACGTAATTTTCAAATCACACAATTTATAGATTTAGGAACTGCTTGGAATGGTAAATACAACGGCATTAAACGTCCAGGTGACGTGATTGTTGACGCCAATTCGCCAGTAGTTGTAAAACTTGATGCTGGTGGTCTAGGACCGTTTGCGGGTGGTTATGGATTTGGCGTTAGAAGTACCCTACTAGGCTATTTCATGAAACTAGATGCTGCATGGCCAATGAAAGGGGTATTCAAAGGAAAACCACTCTATTACTTCTCGCTAGGATTTGACTTTTAAAACTTTGGCATTGTAATAACGGCAATTTGTTTGCAGCCCACAGCTGCCGCATTTTGGCGTTCGTGCCAGACATGTATACCTGCCATGTAATATGAGCCAGTGGTGCGCTTTGTGCACCAGTTCCGAAGGGATATTTTTGATCAATTCTTTTTCGACGGCAAGTGGCGTACTTGCTTTTTGTGCCACCAGTCCCAGTCTTTTACTAACCCTAAATACATGGGTATCAACAGCCATATTGGGTTGCTGGTCAATTACACTGGTAATCACATTGGCCGTTTTCCGACCCACACCCGGAAGCTCCACCAGTTCATCCACAGTCATGGGTACTTCGCCGCCAAATTTGGAGAGCAGTAAATTAGCCATCCCAATTAAATGCTTAGACTTATTGCTTGGGTATGATATGCTTTTAATGAGTGCAAACATATCATCAAAACTCGCCCTTGCCATTTTTTGAGGCGTTGGAAATTTTGCAAAAATAGATGGCGTTGTAAGGTTCACACGTTTATCGGTACACTGCGCTGATAAAATAACAGCAACTAGTAGCTCAAAGGGATTATTGTAAACAAGTTCCGTTTCGGCGATAGGGACCTGCGCTTCAAAATAAGCAATGACGCCGGCGTATCTTTCTTTTTTAGTCATGGAATAAACTAATCCGCTGCCTTTTGAGAATAATTCTTGATCTCATTTAAAGAGAAAGGGGAAGGTCTTTTAAGTTGTAGTGCACTTAGCTGGGCAATAGAACGGCGAAGAGTTTTTAACTGTTCTTCTAATGCGTAATTGCCTTCTTCTAAGGCTGTATGTATTGCCTGGGTGGTCGCTTTGGGGCTCTCCTGATAGAGATATAATAACAAATCTTCCTCTTTAAACGTTTCCATACCCTCTATAAACGAGATAGGGCCTGCTTTATTTTGTGGCAGCCAAAGAATCTTCAATAATATAAACGTCTTCACCGTCGCGCTTCATGAGGTAACGTTCGCGCGCAAATTTTTCAAGAGCCGCAGGGTCATTTTGTAAATCGTTAAGCTCGGCTTTGGCTTTTTCAATTTGCTCTTGATAATATTTTTTTTTGGTTTCCAACTTATCAAGTTCGGCCATCGTTTCTTTTTGTTGAAAATAATTACGCTGATCGAAAAATAACATCCATACAATAAAAAATATACCTGCAAGGAGGTATTTATTGGTGAGTATTGTTGTTACTTTTTTCATGGTTAGTGCTTCAGAAAAATGAGTGTATTGGGGGGGGGGGGG
>JBMSJE010000002.1:0-86074 GCA_049418605.1 Sediminibacterium sp.
AAGAGCTTCCTTTTGTTGAAGACGAAAGCAAAAGTTTTCTCGAAACTGCTGCACCACGCAGAGACTTTTTAAAATATGTAGGTTTTAGCACCGCAGCCGCCGCTGTTGCAGCAAGCTGTGAAATGCCTATCAAAAAAGCCATTCCGTTTGCCAACAAACCTGAAGATATTGTACCAGGTATTGCAAACTATTATGCAACTACTTATGTACAAGATGGTGACGTTGTAAGTGTTGTAGCCAAAGTGCGTGATGGTCGTCCTATTAAAATTGAGGGTAACGATTTAAGCCCAGTAACAAAAGGCGGTACGTCTGCACGTGTGCAAGCGTCTGTATTAGATTTATATGATACTGCACGTTTACGTTTCCCAACCATTGATGGCAAAGAAGTAACTTTTGAGGCTGCTGATAAAGCGGTTGCTGCTTCTATGGGTGGTAATATTGTGGTGGTATCAAGTACCATTACTTCACCAACAAGCAAAGAAGTTATTGCACAATTTTTAGCAAAATATCCTGGCAGCAAACATGTTACTTATGATGCTGTTTCTTATAGTGCTTTAATTGAAGCAAACGCTGCAACAAATGGGGTAGCTGCTATTCCTGATTACCATTTCGAAAATGCAAAAGCAATTGTTAGCTTAGGTGCCGATTTCTTAGGTACTTGGTTAAGTCCTGTTGCTTTTTCTAAGCAATATGCTACTGGTAAAAAAATCAACGAAAAAAATCCGACAATGAGTAAGCATATACACTTCGAAAGTGTAGCGAGTCTTACAGGTTCAAATGCGGATGAAAAATATTTACACCGTCCTTCAGAAATAGGTGCTATTGCAGCTGCTTTATTAAGTGCTGTTAATGGTGGTGGTGTTACAGGTATTGCGGATGCTACTTTAAAAGCGGGTATCCAAAATGCTGCAAAAACTTTATTAGAAAATAAAGGTGCTGCCCTTGTAGTTGCTGGTAGCAATGATGTGAATATTCAAATCATTGTAAACGCTATTAACAATGCAGTAGGTGCTGGCGGTTCTACTATTAACTGGGCTGCTCGCAACAATACCCGCGCTGGTGTTGATGCAAATTTTGTACAACTCGTTAAAGATATGAACGCAGGTAGCGTTGGTACTTTAATTTTAGTAGGTGCAAATCCTGCATACTCTTGGCATGATGCTGCTGGTTTTACAGCAGGTCTTGCAAAAGTAAAAACCACTGTTTCATTTGCAACCAAGCAAGACGAAACAGCGGTACTATGTAAGTTTGTTTTACCGGATCATCATTACCTAGAAAGTTGGGGTGATGCCGAAGCAATTACTGGTCAGGTTTCATTTATTCAACCTACTATATATCCTTTATTCAAAACACGTCAGTGGCAAGACAGCTTATTAAAATGGAGTGGCAACGCTTCTGATTATTTAGCGTTCTTAAAAACGAGCTGGTCTGCTAAATTAGGTGATGTTGATGGTTGGGATAAAGCACTACAAGATGGTGTGTTAGCTTCAACACCTGCGTCATTTAGTGCAGGAAGTTTTTCTAGCGCAGCAGTTGCAAATGCAGTTTCTGCAGCAACTTCAGCTAAAAAAGGCGGCGCACTAGAATTAGTATTGTATGAAAAAGTAGGTATCGGTGCTGGTCAAGGCGCATCTAACCCTTGGTTACAAGAATTACCAGATCCGGTAACACGAGCAACTTGGGATAACTATGTTATTGTTTCGCCTGCACTTGCAAGAACATTATTAAAAATCGATTTAAATAACGGCGGTCAAGCAGATGCTTACGAAGTAAATCCTCCAAAGCCAGTTGTTAAAGTGACTGTTGGTGGCAAGACCATCGAACTTCCTGCATTAATTATTCCGGGTACGCATCCTGAAACCATTGGTATTGCAGTAGGTTATGGCCGTTCTGAAAATATTGGTAAAGCTGCAAATGGCGTTGGTAAAAATGCATTTGGTTTAGCTTCTTTACAAGGCAATAACATTTCATACGTAAACACAAGTGTTGAAGTGGTTGCAACTGGTGAAAAATATCCAGTGGCATTAACACAAACACATAGTCGTTATGATACCGAGCAAGGTAATCGTACCGAGGTAATGAAAGAGTTAACACTTGCCGAGTACAAACATCATCCAACAGAAATTCGTGAAGAGCGCGCGCATGAATTAAAAGGTCAAATTTCTGGTGGCGAAAAATTAAGCAACGAAGAAGTACTTCAAAAGTTTGAAGGTGCTGGAACATTATATCCTGTCTATGATAGACCAGGTATTAAATGGGGTATGAGTGTAGATTTAAATGCTTGTACTGGTTGTGGTGCTTGTGTGGTTGCATGTAATGCAGAAAACAACGTATCTGTTGTTGGTAAACCAGAAGTATTACGTGGTCATGAAATGCATTGGTTACGTATTGACCGCTATTACAGCGGCGATATGGATAATCCAAATGTAGTATTCCAGCCACTCATGTGTCAGCATTGTGATAACGCTCCTTGTGAAAACGTTTGTCCAGTAGCTGCTACTAACCATAGTTCAGAAGGTTTAAACCAAATGACTTATAACAGATGTATTGGTACACGTTATTGTGCAAACAACTGTCCTTATAAAGTACGTCGTTTTAACTGGGCCGATTACACAGGTGCTGATAGCTTTGGTGACAACCAAACAGGTCATGTAAACGATGTGGTATTAAACATGGGTGATGATCTTACACGTATGGTATTAAATCCAGACGTTACTGTTCGTTCTCGTGGTGTAATTGAAAAATGTTCTTTCTGCGTACAACGTTTACAAGAAGGAAAATTAAAAGCGAAAAAAGATTCTCGTCCATTAGAAGATACAGATGTAAAAGTTGCTTGTCAACAAGCTTGTCCTACCGAGGCTATTACTTTTGGTAATGCCAATAGCAAGCACAGTGCGATCACAAAAGTTCGTTTAGACAATCCAAATCGTAGCTTCTATGTTTTAGAACAGTTACACGTTTTACCTGGCGTTACTTACTTAGCAAAAGTGCGTAACACAGAAGCTAAACACGAAGGCGCAAAACACGAAGAGAAAAAAGCATAATTAAAATAATTGAAATAGAATAAGATGCATTTAAAGTACGAATCACAACTTAGGGAACCATTGGTTAGTGGTAATAAAAATTACCGCCAAGTAACCGAAGACATTGTTCGCCCTATCGAAGCCAAGCCAACAAGGTTATGGTACATCGGATTCTTCATTGCTGTTGCGCTTTTATTATTTGGTGTATACAGTGTATACCGTGAGGTAACTTATGGTATTGGAGAGTGGAACTTGAACAAAACAGTGGGTTGGGGATGGGATATCACCAACTTCGTATGGTGGGTAGGTATTGGTCACGCGGGTACCCTTATCTCTGCAATCTTGTTATTATTCCGTCAAGGATGGAGAACAGGTGTAAACCGTGCAGCAGAAGCAATGACCATCTTCGCCGTAATGTGTGCGGGTCAGTTCCCTATCTTCCACATGGGTCGTGTTTGGATGGCATTTTTTGTACTTCCTTACCCGAACACACGTGGCCCATTATGGGTGAATTTTAACTCACCACTTTTATGGGACGTGTTTGCGATTTCTACTTATTTTACGGTATCATTATTATTCTGGTACTCTGGTTTAATTCCAGATTTTGCAACTGTTCGTGATAGAGCTTTCACAAAATTACGTAAGCGATTATATGGCCTTGCTTCATTTGGTTGGACAGGTTCTACCAAACACTGGCAGCGTCACGAGAGTTTATCACTAGTACTTGCTGGTTTATCTACACCACTTGTATTATCGGTACACACGATTGTATCTTTTGACTTCGCAACTTCAGTAATTCCTGGTTGGCATACAACTATCTTCCCGCCGTATTTCGTTGCGGGTGCAATCTTCTCTGGTTTTGCGATGGTGCAAACCCTCATGATCATTGTACGTAAAGTATTTGCTATGGAAGATTATGTGACACTAGGTCACATCGAAGCCATGAATAAAGTAATTGTACTTACAGGATCAATTGTAGGTATCGCTTATCTAACAGAATTATTTATGGGTTGGTACTCACAAAATAAATATGAAGGCTACACTTTTTGGTATAGCCGTGCTTATTTATTTAGCCCTTATGGTTGGAGCTACTGGGGTATGATGGCTTGTAACGTATTAAGTCCTCAAATTTTCTGGTCGCGCAAGATGAGAAGAAATGTTTTTGTAACATTCTTCATGAGTATCATCGTTAACATTGGTATGTGGTTTGAGCGTTTCGTAATTATCGTAACGTCTTTATATAGAGATTATTTACCGTCTAGCTGGTCTGTGTATTACAGTCCTACTATTTGGGAAATTGGCTTCTATGCGGGAACCTTTGGATTGTTCTTTACATGTTTCTTCTTATTTGCTAAGTACTTCCCAGTAATTGCAATTGCAGAAATTAAATATGTATTAAAAACAACCGGGGATGGTTACAAAGATCAAATGAGTGCGATTGAAGCGCAACCTTTAGAAGCATTTGTTAAAGATCAAACCCATCATCACTAATCATTTACGTTGAACAAACGATAAAATAGAACACATGGCAAAAAAGAAATTTGTAGTAGGCTGTTTTGAGGATGAAGCGATGCTTTTTCCAGCAGTTAAAAAAGTGCGTGCTGCAGGATATAAAATTCATGACGTGTACACGCCATTTGCAGTACATGGTTTAGATCATGCAATGGGCTTGAGAGAAACAAGTCTTCACACAGCAGGATTTATTTATGGTATTACAGGTACGACAACAGCCCTTAGTACCATTAGCTGGATCTTCACAAAAGATTGGCCTTTAAACATTGGTGGTAAACCTCACTTTGCTTTACCAGCATGGATTCCTATCATGTTTGAGTTAACCGTTTTGTTTGCAGCAGTAGGCATGGTTTTAACTTTTTGCTACCTGTGTCAACTAGCACCAGGTGTTAAAAAACATCATTTCCACCCACGTGCCACAGACGATTTATTTGTAATGGCTATTGAGTGTACTGATACGACCAACACCGACGACTTACAAGCATTCTTACAAAGCAATGGCGCTATCGAGCTTAGCGTTCAGGTTGCCGAAGAAGGATGGTGGTTTGGTCGTTACGACAACGAAAATGTTCCTTTTCAAAATAAAGAAATTGTTGCAGCATAAATTATTGAATAGAAATCCGATGAAGAAATTATCTATCATACTCGTTCTTACCATCACTGCGATCATTAGCAGCTGTAATGGTGTTAAGCGTGAACCAGGTTCTATCTATATGCCAGATATGGCCTATAGCCGTGCATACGAAAGTTACGCAGACCATAGTAACCTCACTGAAAAAGGGATTAACTACACAGCAATGCCTGTTGCAGGCACGATGCCGCGTGGTGCTGAAATGCCTTTTCATATCGAAAAAGATGCGCCTGGTGATACCACCAATTATTACGCTTCACGCGCCGTAAAAAATCCAATCGATTCTTTATCTAAAACAGATAACGATGAGGCGGAGCGTTTATATCTAATTAACTGTGGTATTTGTCATGGTAAAAATTTAGATGGTAATGGTCCATTATGGAAAAATGGAGATGGTCCTTATCCATCTGCACCAAAAAATTTAGTTGCAGATCCTATTGTATCTGTAATGCCAGAAGGACAAATGTTTTATTCTGTTACCTACGGTAAAAACTTAATGGGTGCTTATGCATCTCAGTTAAGTCGTAAGCAACGTTGGATGGTAATGAAGTATGTAAAAAACAAACAATTGGCTGCAAAAGCTGCTAAATAAAAATTTTTTAAAAGAGTAAAGATGGCTTCTATCAAAATGCAATTTGAGGTACCTGCAAAGATGAAAACTTGGTCATTGGCATTAATTGCTGTTGGTCTTGTTGCTTTGGTTACAGGTTTAGTGACCAAAGGTTTTAGTGCAGACGAACATGAGCAAACTCAGTTTTGGGGAACACTTATGTACAACAGTATTTTTTGGACCTTGGTGTGTAACGCTGCCATGTTTTTCATTGGCGTAACAACAATGGCAATGGGAGGTTTCCAACAATCATTCCGCAGGGTTCCTGAGGCAATCTCTACTATGGTGCCTATTTTTGGTGCTATTACTTTTGCTGTTTTAATGTATGTAATTTTTGGCCATAAGCACCATATCTACCACTGGTTAGATACCGAAGCGGTTGCCAATGATCCTATCTTAAAAGGAAAGGCTGGATTTTTAAATCCTGTATTCTTTGTTATCTGGACTACCCTTACGATTGGTTTGTGGAGTTTGTTTGGATGGCGCATTCGCAAACTCAATGAGCAGGCCGATGGTGAGCCAATGACTGCACAAGAGGGCGCTACTTTTATTTATAAAAACACCGTACGTGCCGCAACATTTTTAGTGTGGTTTGGTTTAACAGTTGGTTCTACCATTCCTTGGTTATGGATGATGAGTATCGATCCACATTGGTACTCTACCATGTATAGCTGGTATACATTTGCAAGTTCATTTGTGTCTGGTATGAGCTTAATTGCACTTTGGGTAATCTATTTAAAAAACAAAGGTTATTTAGAGTTAACTACACAAGAGCACTTACACGATATTGGTAAGTTTATGTTTGCGTTCTCTGTATTCTGGACGTATTTATGGTTCTCTCAGTACATGCTTATTTGGTATGCTAATATTCCTGAAGAAACCGTTTACTTCAAGCATAGAGTGCAGGGTCCATACAAAGGCATTTTCTTCTTAAATCTTATTATCAATTTCCTATGCCCATTAATTATATTAATGAAGCGTTCAGCTAAAAGAAACTATACCCTAGTTGCTTTTATGGCGGTATTAATTTTATTTGGTCACTGGATCGATTTTTACCAAATGGTCATGGGTTCTTTATCTAAAGAGCACGTAACACTTGGTTGGTTAGACTTTGGTATTTTAAGTTTATTTGTGGGTCTTATGATTTTCTTTGTGAGCCGTGCGTTAGCAAGCAAGCCGCTGATTCCAAAGAGTCATCCATTCTTAAAGGAAAGTATCATACACCAAGTATAATTATTTAGACGATTAATATTAGAATCAATAAAATATTGATAGCATTATGACAATGTTTTTAACCATAGCCGTAGTAGTTCTCATTTTTGTAGTCATTTTTCAGATTGCAAAAGCGAGCGAATATGTATCTGTATTAAAAGGAGAAGAAGTAAGTCGCAAGCAAAACAATAAAATCAATGGATTTTTGATGGTTGTTTTCTTGGTGTTAGGTTTAGTGGGTGTTTGGTATTGCAACGAGTTGTTGTATGACAAAACTTTACTAGTGCAAGACGCGGCGAGTGTGGAAGGAGCAAGAGTAGATAGTATGTTGTGGGTAACACTTGCTGTAACAGGCATCGTGTTTATTGCTACACAAGTTATCTTATTTGTTTTCGCATACAAATACCAAGAAGATACCAACCGTAAAGTGGTATTCTTTGCGCACAGCACTAAGCTAGAATTAATCTGGACTGTAATTCCTGCAATTGCTTTAACCGTTCTTGTAGTAATAGGTCTTCGTAACTGGTTTTTATTTACCGGCGAGCCTCCAAAAAATGCAATGGTAGTTGAAGTTACCGGTAAGCAATTTGGTTGGATTTACCGCTACCCAGGAAAAGATGGTTCTTTTGGTAAAAAATATTACAAAAATATAGACAACGCTAGCAATAGCTTAGGTCTTATTTGGGATGATGAATTAGCGCAAGACGATATCGTAATGGAACAAACCGTTTACCTTATTAAAGGTAAGCCTGTAAAGCTTGTATTAGGATCTCGTGATGTAATTCATGACGTAGGTTTATCGCATTTCAGGTTAAAGATGGATGCGGTACCTGGTATCCCTACTACCATGTGGTTTACGCCAAAGTACACGACTAAAGAAATGAAGGAGCTTACCGGCAATCCTAATTTCCAATATGAAATTTCTTGTGATCAAATGTGTGGTAACGGACACTATTCTATGAAAGGTGTTATTGAAGTAGTAGATCAAGAAGAATTTGATGCAATCATGGCTAAGCAAAAGCCTTACTACTACACTGCGTTTCCTGAAAAGGATCCAAGTGCAGCGCCCGCTGACACAACAGTAGTGGCAGCAGTTGTAAAAAACAATTAATTAGACAAACAAAAACGAATTAACTTTTTTAAATAAAACGGTATGAGTCACGAAGCAGTTTTACATGGAGATGCACACGGACATGATGATCACGGTCATCACGAACACCATGACACTTTCTTAACTAAATACGTATTTAGTCAAGACCATAAAATGATTGCGAAGCAATTCTTGATCACGGGTATGGTATGGGCAGTGTTAGGTGGTTTAATGAGTGTACTATTTCGTTTACAATTAGGTTATCCCGATTCAACTTTCCCTTTCCTAGAAGATCTTTTAGGTAAATGGGGTAAAGGTGGTCGTATCACTCCTGAAGCATACTATGCACTTGTTACTACACATGGTACAGTTCTTGTATTCTTTGTATTAACAGCAGGTTTGTCTGGTACTTTTGCTAACTTCTTAATTCCATTACAAGTAGGTGCACGCGATATGGCATCTCCTTTTATGAATATGTTGAGCTACTGGTTTTTCTTTGCAGCTAGTATTGTGATGTTGTCTTCTATGTTTGTTGAAACTGGCCCATTTAGTGGTGGTTGGACAGCATATCCTCCATTATCTGCACTAGGTGACGCTTCACCGGGTTCTAAAACAGGTATGGATTTATGGATTGTTTCAATGGCGCTATTTGTGGTATCTTCTTTATTAGGAGGTCTTAACTACATCGCAACCATATTAAATATGCGTACAAAAGGTATGAGCATGACGCGTTTACCTTTAACTATTTGGGCGTTATTCTTTACAGCTGTTCTTGGGGTATTATCTTTCCCAGTATTATTTTCTGGATTTATCTTATTAATTTTTGATAGAAATTTTGGAACAAGTTTTTATTTATCAGACATATTTGTAAATGGTGTTGGTGCTTTACCAAACGAAGGTGGTTCTGCTATTTTATACCAACACTTATTTTGGTTCTTAGGTCACCCAGAGGTATACATTATCTTGTTACCTGCGATGGGTATGGTATCAGAAATTTTATCCATCAATTCACGTAAACCAATTTTTGGTTACATGGCCATGATTGGATCTTTATTTGCAATTGCAATTCTCGCATTCCTAGTTTGGGCGCACCACATGTTTGTGACGGGGCTTAATCCATTCTTAGGATCTGTGTTTGTACTATTAACTTTATTAATTGCGGTTCCTTCTGCTATTAAAGTATTTAACTGGTTAACTACTTTATGGAGAGGCAATATCCGTTTCACACCAGCAATGTTATTTGCTATTGGATTTGTGAGCTTATTTATTTCTGGTGGTTTAACAGGTATTTGGTTAGGTAACTCTGCACTCGATATTCACTTACACGATACATACTTTGTAATTGCACACTTCCATATTGTAATGGGTGTAGCTTCTATGTTTGGTATGTTTGCGGGTATCTACCACTGGTTCCCTAAAATGTATGGTAAGCAGTTAAATAACACACTTGGTTATATTCATTTCTGGGTAACTATCGCTGGTGCTTATTTGATTTTTTGGCCAATGCACTACGAAGGTTTAGCAGGTATGCCACGTCGTTACTACGATTTTAGTATTTGGGAAAGCTTCAAACAGTTTGGTGAACTCAATAAGTTTATTAGCCTTGTTTCTATGATTGTATTCATGGTTCAATTGTTATTCTTGTTTAATTTCTTCTATTCAATATTTAAAGGAAGAAAATTAACCAATCAAAATCCATGGGATGCAACAACACTTGAGTGGACAGCGCCTATTCATCCTGGTCATGGTAACTGGGTTGGTGAAATTCCTGAAGTACACCGTTGGCCTTACGATTACGGTAAAGATGGCGTAGATTTTATAGCACAAACAACACCTGTTGGAGCAGACGAAAGTCAGCACTAAAATGGACAACGAAAACAATAGTTCCGGTTCTTTTGCTAGCAAGGCTAAAGATTATTACCAGCTAATTAAATTTACGCTGAGTTTTACGGTTGTGTTTTCTTGTGTTGTTTGTTATTTACTCGCACCAAACGTAAAAGAATTTGATTGGTGGATGATTGCTATTTTGTTTCTAGCAGGGATGCTGGTTACAGGAAGTGCTAACGCCATCAATCAGGCAGTAGAAAAAGATACAGATGCTATTATGAAGCGCACGGGTTCTAGACCTGTTGCTGCTGGCAGGATGTCGCAACAAGAGGCATACACCTTTGCAGTGATTGCTGGACTTTTGGGTGTTGGAATGATGTGGTACTTTTTCAATTTGTCATCGGCTCTTTTATCGGCGTTTAGTTTGTTCTTGTATGCTTTTATTTATACCCCGCTTAAAAAAATAAATTCTATTGCGGTGTTGGTAGGCGCGTTACCTGGCGCACTTCCTTGTTTGATTGGTTGGGTGGCAGGCAATGATGATTTTAGCATGGGCGGATGGATTTATTTTGGCATTCAATTTCTATGGCAGTTTCCGCACTTTTGGGCAATTGCTTGGGTGGCACATGAAGATTATAGTAAAGCAGGATTTAAGTTGTTGCCCGCAGATAAAGGACCAACTAAATTTACGGCGATACAAGGTATCATGTATTCGGTGCTTATGATTCCAGTTGGATTCTTACCCTATTACTTTGGGTACACAGGTTTTGTGAGTGCGGTTGTTGTGATGGTTTGTAATTTATTTATGGTGATGCAAAGTATCAGGTTGTACCAGCAAATGGATGTTAAGTCAGCAAGACGCGTTATGTTTAGCAGTTACATTTATTTACCCATTGTACTACTTGCATTACTCGCAGATAAAATAAAATAGTTAGTAGCAACGAATTAAAATTTATTGAGTATGTCTACAATAGCACCAAACGAGCCTCAAAGGATACATCCACACCGTTTTATAATGTGGATTGCTATCGGAAGCATTGTGATGATGTTTGCCGGTATGACCAGTGCTTACATTGTTAAAAAAAATCAAGGCAATTGGTTGGCCATCGAATTACCAACTGTATTCTGGTATTCGACTGCCGTAATTTTAGTTAGTAGTGTAACCATGTATTTGGCCAATACTGCTTTAAAGGCTGGCAAGACTTCGTTTTATAAAACCCTTATTACTATTACGGCTATTTTGGGTATTGTTTTTATTAGCATGCAGTGGGAGGGCTTTAAAGATTTAGAAACAAGGGGTATTGCGCTTATCGGACCTCAAAGTAACTCTGCATCTTCCTTTTTGTTTGTAATTACGGGCCTTCACATGCTCCACGTGCTTGGAGGTGTAATTGCTCTAATTGTTACGTTTTTTAGGTCTTTTTGGGCGCAAGAAGGCCCAACAAACCTGGTTCCAACCCAAATTGTAGCTACTTATTGGCATTTTGTAGATGTGCTTTGGATTTATCTATTTATTTTTTACCAACTGATCGCTTAATTCAAATAAAAAGTTACTCGGAAATCGTCTTTTTTGACTGATAGCCAATATTTTTGCAACGAAATTTTTAATAAGACATGTCAACAGCAACAGTAGAAACAACAAAGTCTTGGGGTGGTGGAAAAAGCCCATTTAACGTCGAGTACGGTAAATTAATGATGTGGTATTTCCTAATGAGTGACGCCTTTACATTTGGCGCATTTCTAATCTCTTATGGTACCATTCGTTTTTCAACCAATGGATGGCCTGACCCTAACGAAGTGTTCAGAAGTTTTCCATTTGCTCCAGAAGGGGTGCATGCGCCACTTGTGTTTGTGTCTGTAATGACATTTATTTTGATTGTAAGTTCTGTAACTATGGTACTTGCTGTAAAAGCAGGACATGAAATGGATAAGAAGTCTGTTGTTAAATACATGATTTGGACGATCATTGGTGGTATTGCATTTTTAAGTTGTCAAGCTTGGGAGTGGAACCACTTACACCACGAAGGTGCATGGTGGGGTCGTAATCCATTTTTAAATGCCGATGGAACCGCATCTTCAACCAACTTTACCAATTACTTTTTTACCATTACTGGTTTCCACGGATTCCACGTATTTTCTGGCGTGATTATCAATATCATCATGTTGATTATGACGCTTATGGATAAATTTGAACAACGTGGTCATTACCTAATGATCGAAAAAGCTGGATTATACTGGCACTTTGTAGATTTAGTTTGGGTATTTGTATTTACTTGCTTCTACCTAGTATAATTTATTTTTCAACAACATTAATTTAGAACCTGATGTCACATACAGCGCAACACGAAGAAAACCACGGTAATGGTGAAGTAAAAAAAGTTACCATCATTTTATCTGTATTAACCATTGTAGAATTAATACTTGGTTTTTGGATGATTGGTATCACTTCCGAAGCTTTAAGACTAGCTATTAAAGGCACGATCATTATTTTAATGATGGCCAAGGCGTTTTATATCGTTGCTTATTTCATGCACTTAAAGCATGAGTTAAAAAACCTTATCATGACCATTGTGGTGCCTTTGGGACTTTTTATTTGGTTTATCATCGCCTTCTTATATGATGGTAATTCTTTCAGAAACTTACGTAACACATACGATCCTTATTTTAAAGAGCGTTCTACTATTAAAGTAGAAAAAAAGGCAGAAGGTCATGGTGGTGGTCATGAAGCAGGAGCAGCGCACACCGCAGATACCACTGCACATGCAAAAGATACTGTGTCGGTAGAGAACAAACACTAAATGAAATTGTTATCAAATAAGTAAAACCACCGACCTTTGTTTGGTGGTTTTTTTATACGAACCTCTTTACATGAATAGAAAATCAATTTTAGGTTTACTGGTTGCCCTTGGTCTTCCGCTGGCCTGTTATTTGTGGCTCAAGTCTGCAAGTGAAAACGCGGTAGATATGCCCCGCAAATACCTATTAGATACAGTGGTTACACGTATCGAAAAGGGCAAAGAAATAACAGATAGTATTTGGCATAAAACGGCCAATATTACGCTTGTGAACCAATTAGGTGATACGGTTAGTTTGTATGATAAGCGCTCTAAAATAATGGTGGTAGATTATGTATTTACGAGCTGTAGAAGTATTTGCCCTAAGCTTACTTTTAACATGCAAAAGTTGCAACATTCTTTTAAGCTTGGAGGTAATGTGCGCAATAAAATTGATACTGCCGTTGTTCAATTTGTTTCATTTACCGTAGACCCTGAGCGCGATTCTGTTCCGGTACTTAAAAATTACGCTGATATTTTTGGTGCCAATCACGACAACTGGTGGTTTTTAACCGGCAACAAAGACAGTATTTACAAATTTGCATTTGAAGAATTAAAAGTCGATAAATTTAGTGAAGAGCCCATCAGTCCGGACTTTGTGCATACTTCAAGGTTTGTATTACTTGATAAAGACCGCTATGTGAGAGGCTATTATAATGGGCTTGATTCAAATTCGGTGGCAAAACTTGCAAGAGATATTGGTTTATTAATGCTAGAAAAAGACAAGAAAAATAAGGGCGCTATTTTTAGACAAATACTAGACCTAGCTTGGCTTTGGTTGATTATTATATCTGCTATTATATTTTTTGTGGTATATATGCGTCAGCGCAGAAAAATTAATGGATAAAAATATTATATAAAAACTATACTATGTTACAAGCATCAATTTCAAAAAACGACAAACTTGCTAAATGGCTGATTGGAATATTTTCTGTGGTGGTATTTACAGTAGTCGTGTTGCTTAGCAAATTTAAATTAGAGGTTGACCTGGGTTTCGATGTACATATTTTTGCAAAAGCAAATGCAGTGATTAATTCAATTATTGCTGTATTACTAGTTGCTGCACTTGTTGCTGTTAAAAATGGCAATTACCAGTTACATAAAAAAATGATGATGGCTGCACTTGTTTTATCAGTGCTTTTTTTGGTGTCTTATATAGCCCATCATTTATTAGCTGGAGAAGCAAAGTTTGGAGATACCAATCATGATGGATTATTGAGTGAAGCAGAAACTGCTGCGGTAGGTTCTTTTAGAACGCTTTATTTACTAATTTTAAGTACGCATATATTTTTAGCAGCGGTAATATTACCGTTCATTTTATTTACAGCGTATCGTGCATTGACTGCTGAGTTTGCTACACATAAAAAACTAGCTAAAATTACTTGGCCATTGTGGTTTTATGTAGCAGTAACAGGCCCGGTTGTATACTGGTTTATTGCGCCTTATTACGCATAAACGCTGGCGGCTATAAACTTAGTTCTTTAGCTGGATCCCAAAAGTGTTTGCTAAAATTTTGAATGGTTTCATCTTTTACATTTACCCCTTCTTTTTCAAGTAATTCTTGCATATGCGTAGGTGTTTCAAAATGAGCCTTACCGCTTAACATGCCATTTCTATTCACCACTCTTTGTGCGGGTACTTTTGGCTTAATAAAATGCGCCCCATTTAATGCGTAGCCAACTGCTCTTGAACTTTGCTTGCTTCCTAAATAAGCGGCAATGGCACCATAAGTCGTTACGCGCCCTTTTGGAATAAGCCTTACTACCTGATACACCAGTTCAAAAAAACTAGGGGCGTCTGCTGTTTTAATCCTGTTTACTTTTTTTAATGCAGCAGCATTGGTAGGCATTTTTTTATTGCGGTTCGCGGAATTCATGAATTTCGTTATTCAGTAGCATTTGTTTGCGTGGCTCTGGTACTGCCTCGTATGCATAGGGGCAGTGTCTACAACCGTGTCCACAACAGTATCCTTTTGCAATATGATAGGCCTCTGTAAATACAAAATTCCCAGAAGGGTCTGTATAATAATCTACGTCTTTAATCAGGTTCTTGCTCACTTAATAAACTTTTTAATTGCGCGTCTAAGGCTAGCGGCAATTCTTTGTTAATGGTAAAAGATAGATAATGAATACGATTGCTGCCTGCAATGTCTAACCCCTCATAATGCGTTTTTATTTGCAATTCAGGTTTAATGTTTGCGCCTGCGTATACATTGTCCATATCCTCTAACAACGAAAGTTCAAATAAGTTGATTACAAGCTTGGTAAATTGATATAAATCTGGACTATCGGTTTTTAAATGGATGGTACCCCCGGATTTCAAAATTTGCTGGTATAAACGTAAAAATTTAGGGTGGGTAAGGCGTTTTTTAGCCTTGGAGCCCCTTAGTTGTGGATCTGGAAAAGTGATCCATATTTCATCAATTTCTTGTGGGTTAAAATAATCGGGCACCTTATCGATGAGAGACCTAATAAATGCCACGTTTTTAAGGCCCAGTTCTAGTGCATTTGTGGCACCTCTCCAAATCCGGTTACCTTTAATATCGATGCCTATAAAATTACGGTTTGGGTGCATTTTTCCAAGGCCTACCGCGTATTCTCCTTTACCGCAAGCTAGTTCAAGTGTTATGGGGTTGTCGTTTTTAAAAAAGCCGTTCCAACTGCCCTTGGCATTAAGGGGGTATTCAAATACGTTTTCATACCCTTTAATGGCTTCAAACCGGATTAATTTTTTCTGTCCCATGGTTGCAAAAGTAAGTCAATGCTAATATCTCTAAAAATTAATATAAATTACAATCATTAGAACATCTAAACAACGTTTTTAAAATGGCAAAGCAAAACATTTTTGATGCAATTGTAGTAGGCTCTGGAATTTCTGGTGGATGGGCTGCTAAGGAGTTAACAGAAAAAGGGCTAAAAACAATTTTATTGGAAAGAGGCCGTAATGTAGAGCATATCAAAGATTATGAGGGCACCGAAAAAAATCCGTGGGAATTAGAACATCGCAATGGTACTACTCAAGAAGATAAACAAAATTCGCCGATACAAAGTAAGTGTTACGCTTACGACGAAGTTTCAAAAAAGTTTTTTGTAAACGATAATGATCATCCATACAATCCGGTAAAACCATTTGATTGGATTAGAGGCAATCATGTAGGAGGTCGTTCACTCATGTGGGGTCGTCAGAGTTACCGTTGGAGTGATTTAGATTTTGAAGCCAATGCAAAAGATGGTCATGGCACCGATTGGCCCATTCGATACAGCGATTTAGCACCATGGTATAGTTATGTAGAAAAATTTGCCGGTATTAGTGGTAATAGAGATGGGCTTTCTATGTTGCCCGATGGTGAGTTTATGCCAGCCATGGAAATGAACTGTGTAGAACAGCTTGTTGCCAGCGAATTAAAAACAAAAATGGGTCGTCCTATGATTATTGGACGTTCTGCCAATCATACTGCAAAAATTGGAACGCGTGGCCCTTGCCAATTTAGAAATAAGTGTCATCAAGGATGTCCATTTAGTGGTTATTTTAGTTCCAATGCAGCAACGCTTCCTGCGGCTTTCGCAACAGGTAATTTAACGCTTCGTCCAGATGCCATCACTACCGAAATTTTATATGATAAAGAAACAGGCCGTGCAAAAGGGGTGCGTATTGTAGACTCAAACACCAATTTGACGGAAGAGTATTATGCAAAAATTGTTTTCTTAAATGCATCTACATTAGGTACTTCACATATTTTACTCAATTCTGTTTCGGAAGTTTTTCCTGAAGGTTTTGGAAATAGTAGTTTGCAAGTAGGACATAATTTAATGGATCATCATTATGGTGTGGGTGCTTCCGGGACTTATGAAGGATTTTTAGATAAGTATACCTATGGTCGACGTCCCAATGGAATTTATATTCCAAGGTTTAGAAATTTAGATGGCGGATCTTCGGCGGGTTATGTGCGTGGCTTTGGTTACCAAGGCGGCGCCGGTAGGGGAAGGCAAGAGGGCGAAGGGATTGGCCAGGCGTTTAAAGAAAGCATTACAGAAGCAGGTAACTGGTCGATGGGTATTGGCTCATGGGGTGAGCATTTGCCTTATTATGAAAATAAAGTAACGCTTAGCAAAACCAAAAAAGACAAATGGGGCTTACCGCTACTTGATATTGATTGTGAGTTTAAAGAAAATGAAATGAAGATGCGCGTGGATATGAAAAATAGCGCGGCAGAAATGTTAGAAGCAGCCGGTATAAAAAATGTGTCTACCTACGATACCATGCCAGCACCCGGATTTTGTATTCATGAAATGGGTACGGCGCGTATGGGTAAAGATCCTAAAACATCTGTACTTAATAAGTGGAACCAAATGCACGATGCCAAAAATGTATTTATTACAGATGGTTCTTGTATGGCATCATCAGCCTGTCAAAATCCTTCATTAACCTATATGGCTATTACAGCAAGAGCTGCTGATTTTGCAGTTAGTGAATTAAAGAAAGGGAATTTATAGGTTGGTCGAGTAATTAAATACAATTATAATTTAATATATTTACACAAAACACACAATATGAATATTGATTTAAGCAAACCTGATTTGAACAAACCTGATAACAACAAGGCTGATTCAAATAATTCTAATTCAAACAAACCAGATTCAAAGCCCCAATTAACAGAGAAATATAAAGTAGATATGTTTATTGGATTAAATGCAGAGAACTTTCATCCACATGATCTAATGATTATTAAAGACAAACTTGAAAAAATGAATGATGACAAATTCTTTTTGATTCAAGGGGTGGAACTTCAGAAGCCTTCTACCATATTGTTAATTGCAATTATACTAGGATGGGAGCGTTTTTGGTTAGGTGATGTTGCATTAGGTATTTTAAAAATAGTAACATTTTATGGCTGTTTAATATGGTGGTTTATCGATATTTTTTCAGCAAAGGATAGAGCCAAAAAATACAATTTCGCTAAAATAAGTCAGGTGCTTTCAATGGCATAAATACAAATGAATAGCATGGGGAAGTATTTTACTCCATGCTATTCATTACTTATCAATTCGATTCTTTTAAAATGAAGTTTATCAATATTCCAACAAAACTTCTTGTATTCTTATACATCTTATTTCCTATTGTTTTGTTTATGGTACCACTAGATTGGTTAAATAAGCAACCTACAATTTGTCTTGTCAAAAATATTTTTGGAGTAAATTGTTTTGGATGTGGCATTACAAGAGCAGTCATTTCAGG
This sequence comes from Sediminibacterium sp., assembly GCA_049418605.1. GTDB lineage: Bacteria > Bacteroidota > Bacteroidia > Chitinophagales > Chitinophagaceae > Sediminibacterium. The sequence continues at coordinate 17,975 of JBMSJE010000002.1, forward strand.
TGTTCAATTAAATTTTACAAAAGCTTTTGAATACAATAAAATGGTCATTATTGTACTACCCATATTAATCTATGTGTGGTTTAATAATCTTAAATCGTTGATTCAAAAAAATAATAGTATTTAGAAATTTTTGAGAAAGGGTATGGAGTGATTCTTCGAAGTACTTCCAAAGAAAAAAGCCGCTCCTTTTGAAGCGGCTTTTTTTGCTGTAGGGGGAGGGATCGAACCTCCAGAAGGCAGTTAGCTATAACACAAAGTTCAGTGGTCGACCCTGGTCGCTTATTGCTAAGCGGCTCTATGTTACGTTTATCCCGTTATCCTCACCCTCGAGACAAGAGGGCATGTTTGCCTAATATTTCATCACCCCACAATAGATAAGAACTGTTTGTCGCTTGTTGACCATACAATATTAAAGTATTTCACCTATTACTTACAAATATTTTAATCAATTATCTTAAAGTATTGAAATAATTTAATAAATTAGCTTTAATTTAGAAATGTACTAAAAACATAACCTAATATGAACCCAAAATTGAATCTTGACAAACTGGATTTACAGATAATTCAGGAAATGATGGAAGATGCAGAAGTCTCTTACGCAGATTTGGGTAAAAAACTCTTTGTGTCGGGTGGGACTATCCATGTGCGCATCAAAAAATTAGAAGAACTGGGTGTGGTGAAAGGTAAAAAACTATCTGTCGATTTAAAAGAACTCGGTTACGACGTGATTGCATTTATTGGTATTTACCTCGAAAAAAGTTCGTTGTATGATAGTGTTGCCAAAGAATTAAAAAAAGTGCCACAAATTGTACGCTTAAATTATACGACTGGAAATTATAGCATGTTTGCAGAAATTGTTTGCAAAGACATTCAGCAGTTAAGGTATGTGTTACACGACGAGTTGCAAAAAATAAAAGGAATCGAAAGAACCGAAACATTTATTTCACTCGAAGAAAGCTTGGTTAGAAATGTGGTGGTGTCACCCACCGAATAATTTATTTTTCCCGCACATTAAAGGCGTCACGTAATCCATTGCCTAATAAATTAAAGGCAAGTACTAATATCATAATGGCAATCCCAGGTGCTAATGCAAGTGCTGGATTATGCGTGATAATAAAATTATAATTTTCTTTAATCATCAGGCCCCAGCTGGGTTGTGGCGGTTGAACACCCACGCCCAAAAAACTTAAGCCCGCTTCAATTACAATTGCAGAAGCAAAATTACTTGCCGCTATAACCAAAATGGGGCCAATGATATTTGGTAAAATATGAATAAAAATAGTACGGGTATCGGAGTAGCCTAATACCTTAGTTGCTTCAATAAATTCTCTGTTTTTAATGGCCATTACTTGACCGCGTACAAGCCTTGCAACGTTTACCCACATGGTTAATCCTACGGCTATAAACACCTGCCAAAACCCTTTTCCTAAAACAAGTGTAATGGCAAATACTAGTAATAAAGTAGGGATGCTCCAAATAACATTGATAAACCACATAATGCATTCATCTATCCAGCCTCTATAAAAACCAGCAAGGGCGCCTAGTAAAATACCAATGGTTAAGGACAATAAAACAGCAATCAGTCCAACACCAAGGCTAACCCGCACACCAATAATTAGGCGGCTTAACATATCTCTTCCAAATTTATCGGTGCCGGCGTAATAGGTTTGTGTGATAACAGGACTAATGGCTAAAAGTTTCAGCGGCATGCTACCTGGCTCTGTAATGCCTTCGTCAATATATTTTTGATAATAAATATTGCTACCCTTTATTGTATACGATGTGATGGGTATAAAAGTGTATTTGTCTTCTTCTCCACCAATAAGTTTTTGTACAAAAGATGTTTGTGGTGTTTGCCCCATTCGTTTTACTTGTAATAATTGAATGGTAAAACCAGGTTTCATACTTCCTATTTCAGGAATCATGCGGTTGGCGTTTGGCGAATGTTCGGGTGCCATAAAATAAGCGAACACCGCCATCAAAAAAGCAGCAGCAACAATATACAATGAGACACTTGCTGCTTTATTTCGGCGAAGCTTTCTAAAAAAATGATCTGGTTTTTGTTGTATTACGGTTCGGCCTTTCCATTTGTAAGAACCAAAAGTGCCAAACCAACCAGCAACCACCGTATATACAATATGAAACGGTTGCATGAACGCAAACCACCAAAGTATTTTTTGTTGTTTAAAAAACTGGGCCGATGCATACATGAACGGAAGTTCAATCATTGTTTTACAACCAATTAAAACAAGCCAGTTGATGATATTTCCTGTTTGAAAAAAACAAATGGGTAAGTATACAAGTAAGGATGCATTAACTAGATAAACCAGTAGTAGTATCCAAAATATAATTTTATCCTGATAGCCCAAAGCCTTACTAGCCCAGCGTATCCGCTGTTGAATAAATAATCCTAGTGTAGCACTTGGAGCAGTTGTAACTACGGCATTCGCTCCGAATAAGTAACCAATTTTTCCTCCAAAGGCTTTTTTCATTTTATGCATCAGTAGCATATCATCACCACTGGGTAAATGATCTATGCCACTAAATTTACCTACGCTTTCAAAAGCTTTTTTGGAGTAGCACAAATTAGCACCATTGCAAAGTGTATGCGAGCCAGATGCAACAGCCGCCGCCGTTATACCTTGTAAACTAATAAAATCTAGTACTTGAAAAATAGATAAAAAACTTCCAGTGTTTGTGTATGCTACGGGAGCTGCTACCATTACACAGTCATGTTCTTGAATGTAAGCATCGTAGCTTGCAAGCCAATTACGCATAACACTGCAATCTGCGTCTGTGGTAACTATCCAATTTCCTGTGGCCTCGTTAATGGCAATTTCTATGGCTCTTTTTTTATACGCAACTAAATTTTCATTATTGGTAAAATCTTTTAATTGGAGTAAGCGCACATTGTTATGTTGTGTAGCAATCTTCGAAACAATCAAAGCCGTTTCATCGTTGGAGTAATCATCAACCACAATAATTTCAAACAAATGTGTAGGGTAGTTTTGTGCAAGTATGCCGGCTAAACAGGATGCTATATTTTCAGCTTCGTTGCGCGCCGGAATCACAACCGAAAACTTAGTTATGGGGCTTTTTCCACTAGCTACAAATGCACGCATGCTCCAATACCCTCTTGTATACAAGGCCATCAATACGCCGTAGGCTGCAAGTAGGCAAATGGTTACTGATAAAAGCGACATGGAACAAAGAAAATCAATAATTGGGCTATTTGTTAGGCCAAGTCCTTCATTTCCATATTTTTTCTTGGTTTTCTGCAAAAAACGGCCGTACTTTGAAATAGTTGCATAACTAACTATATGTCAAACAACCAATTTAAAAGAGGCGAATTATACAGCGTTATCAATGGTATGGCATCTACCGCTGTGGCCAGACGTTTACAAAAAAACTTCAGACTTGCCGGTCTCGAAATTACCATCGAGCAGTGGAGTGTGCTCTATCATTTGTGGAAGCAAGATGGTCTAAGTCAGCAAGAATTGTGTAATCGAACATTTAGAGATAAGCCAAGTATCACCCGCTTAATTGATAATCTTGAAAAGCAAAAATTGGTGAAGCGCATGCCATCTAAGGAGGATCGACGCATTAATCTCGTATGCTTAACAGAGCCGGCAAAATTATTACAAGATAAAACAATTGAACTCGCCAATCAAACGATGGATGAAGCGCTCATTGGCGTTGGAAAAAGCGACATTGAAATCGTAAAACAAGTATTTCAAAAAGTATACGATAACTTATTATAAACGTCTTTTAAAAGTATAGATATGGAAACTTCAAATCAACAACCATTACTTGGTGGTGAGTGGATCATTAAAGAAAGCACGTTAACCGCTACTTTTATTCCAGAGGAATTTAATGAAGAGCAGCAAATGGTAAAAGATATGTGTGATCAATTCATCAACACAGAAATTTTACCAATTGTAGATCGTATCGATAAGTTAGAGGCTGGTTTAATGCCATCCCTCATGGAAAAAGCTGGTGAGCAGGGTCTTTTATCTACCTCATGTCCCGAAGCATATGGCGGGCTTGGTAAAGATTTTATTACTTCTACTATTGTTAATGAAGCATTGGGTGGTGGCTATTCTTTTTCGGTGGCCATTGCAGCACATACAGGTATTGGTACACTTCCTATTTTATATTTTGGTACCGAAGAGCAAAAACAAAAATACATTCCTAAGCTAGCAAGTGGTGAGTGGAAGGGCGCGTACGGTTTAACAGAGCCTAATAGTGGTAGTGATGCACTCAGTGCAAAAACAACAGCAGTACTTTCTAGTGATGGACAACACTATATTTTAAATGGTCAAAAGTGCTGGATCACAAACGGTGGGTTTGCAGACGTATACACTGTGTTTGCAAAAATTGATGGCGAAAAATTTACTGGATTTATAGTAGAAAGAGGTACCGAAGGTTTTACACAAGGTCCCGAAGAACATAAAATGGGCATCAAAGGTTCTTCTACGGTGCAGTTATACTTTCAAGACTGCAAAGTGCCTGTGGGTAACGTTTTGGGCGAAATAGGCAAAGGACATGTCATTGCATTTAATGTATTAAATATTGGCCGTTTAAAATTATGTGCAGCAACACTTGGTGGTGCTAAAAGAGCAACAACGGTTAGTGTGCAGTATGCAAAAACAAGGGAACAATTTAAATTACCGATTGCAAAATTTGGAGCCATCAAACATAAAATGGCCGAGATGGCTATTAAAATGTGGGTGTGTGAAGCCGGTCTTTACCGAACTGCAAAATGGATTGATGATAAAGAGCATGCCTTACTGCAAGAAGGAAAAACATTTGCACAAGCGTTGTTAGGCGCTGCCGAAGAATATGCGATTGAGTGCGCGATGTTAAAAGTATTTGGTAGTGAAGTGCTAGATTTTGTAGTAGATGAAGGGGTACAAATTCATGGAGGAAATGGATTTAGTGATGAGTATCAAATTTCAAAAGGTTATAGAGATAGTAGAATCAACCGCATTTACGAAGGCACCAATGAAATCAACCGTTTACTTACCGTAGACATGGTGTTAAAGCGCGCCATGAAAGGAAAGCTTGATTTAATGTCACCTGCCATGGCGGTTCAAAAAGAACTCATGAGTATTCCAGATTTTGGTGATACCGATGATGCGCCATTTGCAAAAGAACTTAAATACATCACCAACTTTAAAAAAGCAATACTCATGGTAGCCGGTGCTGCTGTGCAAAAACTGATGATGCAACTTGAAAAAGAGCAGGAAGTTTTGATGAATATAGCAGATATGGCCATTGAGGTATTCCATACCGAGAGTGCACTTCTTCGTGTTATGAAGCTTGCACAAAAAAATGGAGAAGCAGCTACTAGCTTACAAGCAGATATCATGCGTACTTATTTATACGATGCTGCCGATAAAATTAATAAAGCAGGTAAAGATGCACTCAATAGTTTTGCAGATGGAGACGAGCTTCGCATGATGCATATTGGCCTCAAGCGTTTTACCAAAGTTGACCCCTACAATACCAAAGAGTCTCGCCGCCGAATTGCAGACAAATTGATTGCAGATGATGGTTATAAATTTTAATACATTTGCTTATGGACAATTCAATACAGGAGTTTAATGACTATCGTCAAAAAATGAATGATGTCATTTTAAGTAAAGACAATCTCGTTTTAAAACGTTTGTGGAACCTAGACACCAATACTTACGACGATGGTGCACTAGACAAAAAAACAAAGGAAATGCTTGGTTTAGTGGCAAGTATGGTGCTCAGATGCGATGATTGTATCAAATACCACCTTCAAAAATGCCATGAGCTAGGCCTTTCAACAGATGAAGTGTATGAAATATTTGCAGTAGCCAACATTGTGGGCGGAACCATTGTTATACCTCATACCCGAAGGGGTGCTGAGTTTTGGGAGGCCCTTGTAAAAGGCTAAAAATTTTACCTTCTGTATTAAATTTAGTCGGACCTTTGGTGTCAATTCACTCAAATAATACCAGATGTCAACAGATACTACAATAGAAGCTCCTATTTTAACCGCAAAAGATTTTGCCACCGACCAAGAGGTTCGTTGGTGCCCTGGTTGTGGCGATTATTCTATTTTGGCTCAGGTTCAAAAAGTGATGCCCAATATTGGTGTTCCCAAAGAAAACATTGTCATCATTAGTGGTATTGGTTGTAGTAGTCGTTTCCCTTATTATATGAATACATTTGGCATGCATTCCATTCACGGACGTGCAACGGCCATTGCAAGTGGTTTAAAAGCCACTAGACCCGAGTTAAGTGTTTGGATTGTAACTGGTGATGGAGATAGTTTGAGTATTGGTGGTAACCATACCATTCATTTATTACGTCGAAATTTTGACGTTAACATCATGATGTTTAACAACCAAATTTATGGTTTAACAAAAGGGCAGTATTCACCCACTTCCGAAGAACATAAGATCACAAAAAGTACGCCTTATGGAAGTATCGATCATCCTTTTAATCCAGCTGCATTAGCGCTTGGTGCCGATGCAAGTTTTATTGCACGTAGTATGGATCGTGATCCTAAGCACCTGCAAGCGATGCTTACACGTTCACACCAGCACAGAGGTGCTTCGTTTTTAGAAATTTACCAGAACTGCAACATCTTTAATGATGGTGCTTTTGAAATATTTACAGAAAAAGCAACCAAGCAGGAAGAAGCTTTATTTTTAGAGCACGGTAAGCCATTAATTTTTGGTGCAAACCAAAGTAAGGGGATCAAATTTGATGGATTAAAACCTGTTGTTGTAGAACTTGGCGAAGGCGCAAGTACCGATGATTTATGGATCCACGACGAAAGAGATTTTTATAAAGCACAAGTGCTAGTGCGTTTATTTGATTCGCCTAATAAACCGGACGGACATTTTCCAAGACCTTTTGGTGTTTTCTTTGAAACAGATAGAGCTTGTTACGAAGACGTAATGGCGATGCAAATCGAAGAAGTGATCGCTACAAAAGGAAAAGGCGATTTGGATAAAATGCTACGTGGCCGTGAAGTGTGGGAGATTCTATAACATGTTATTAGAGATACATCCTAACAACCCCAACCCGAGACATATTGCTACCGTGGTAGACTGCCTTAAAAGTGGTGGTGTCATTGCTTATCCTACCGATACTATTTATGGATTGGGTTGTGATATTTTCCAGCACAAAGCCATCGAAAAAATTGCAAAAATAAAAGGCGTAGATCCAGCCAAAGCGCAATTAAGTTTTGTTTGTGCCGATCTTTCCGATTTAAGCAAATACGCTAAGTCTATTTCAACGCCACTATATAGGCTACTTAAAAATTATTTACCGGGTCCTTTTACCTTTATTTTACCAGCGAGTAAACAAGTACCCAAGCTTTTACAAAATAAAAAAAATACCATTGGCCTTCGTATACCAGATAATAATATTGCTAGTGGCATTGTTGCTGCGCTTGAGCATCCAATTTTATCAGCTTCTTTACCTGGTGAAATGGTAGAAGACTATACCGATCCTTATGTGATTCATGAAAATTTTGAAAAGCTAGTGGATATTGTTATTGATGGTGGCATTGGTGGCATGATTCCTTCTACTATTATCGATTGCACCACCGATGATTATACCGTTATTAGAGAAGGTGCGGGGGTGTGGGAAGGATAGCAAAACTTTTTCTATGGTGCTCACATAAGCCGTGAACCTCAATAGCTGCGCGGTGTACAGCCGTTCCGTATCCTTTATTTTTATTCCATCCATACATTGGATATGCTTTATGTAGCGTGTCCAAATATGCGTCTCTATGTGTTTTTGCTAAAATACTAGCAGCTGCAATCGACGCATATTTCCCATCTCCTTTTACAATGCAAGTGTGTGGCAATTTTTTATAGGGCTTAAAACGGTTACCATCTACAATCAAATATTTTGGCTTTTTTTTGAGCGCAGCTACTGCTAAGTGCATGGCTTTGATAGAAGCCTGCAAAATATTGATCTCATCTATTTCTATGTGTGACACACTTGCAACGGCCCATGCAAGTGCTTCGGCTTCGATGATGGGTTTTAAAATGGCTCTATTTTTTTCCGTTAGTTTTTTACTATCATTTAATAGCGGATGGTAAAAATTAGGTGGCAAAATAACTGCCGCTGCAAATACCGGTCCCGCATAACAACCCCTGCCGGCTTCGTCAAGCCCTGCTTCTAATAGCGCTGTTTGATAGTTGTTCAGTAACATCGTTTATTGTTTCCACAATTTGGTGCAAAATAGGTAAAAAATAACACGCTTCTAATTGCTACCTTTGTACTCATATTTTGGCGCCATTTAAAACTCCTTTCATGAATTCTGTAAATCGTTCCAATAAATTAGTAGCCACCTGGCTTTTAGTGGGTGTGGTTATGACGGTCATTCAATTTGTGCTTGGTGGCGTTACGCGTTTAACAGGCAGTGGACTTTCTATTACGGAGTGGGAAGTGATAACGGGAGCACTTCCGCCACTTTCAGAGCAGGCATGGCTTATTGAATTTGAGAAATACAAGCAAACGCCACAGTTTCAATTATTAAATTTTGAGTTTGATCTAGAAAATTTCAAATACATATTTTTTTGGGAATGGTTTCACCGTTTATGGGCCAGAATTATTGGGCTTGTTTTTGCTGGCGGTTTTATTTGGTTTTTAGTTGCCAAGCATTTTAAAAAAGAAATGATTCAACCACTGGTGGTACTCTTTTTTTTAGGCATTATGCAAGGTGCTATTGGTTGGATTATGGTAGCGAGTGGATTAGAAGGCGACGCTGTGTATGTAAAGCCTACACGCCTCGCACTGCATTTTATTTTTGCATTAGGGTTACTCTCTTATACATTTTGGTTTGCACTGCAACTGAGTGTGCCCCAAACGGCCCTTCAAATTCCGGCTGGCATGCATCAGGCAGTTAAAAAAGCCAAGAAATTTAATTTGGCAATTCTTGCCCTTCTTGTGCTACAACTCATGTATGGTGCCCTTATGGCGGGCCACAAAGCTGCCATGGTTGCACCTACTTGGCCAACAATCAATGGGGACTATTTGCCTGCCAATTTATTTTCCGACCCTAACTTTTTCTTAAACTTTATAGAAAATAAAATTCTTGTACACTTTATGCACCGTGGTATCGCTTATATTTTGTTGGTGCTTGTAATTTATTGGACCGTTCAACTCTACCGAATAAATGGAAGTTCATTTTTTAACCGCATTAAAATATTCCCCATCTTACTGGTTGTCTTACAAGTACTACTTGGTATTGCAAGCTTACTCTATGCGCGTAGTATTATTCCTGGGGTGTGGGGTATTTTTGAATCGATGGCACAAATACACCAACTAGTGGGTATGAGTTTACTACTAAGTTTGGTGGCTACTTATTACGTGATGCGGGCACAAACAAAGTAAAATAACCAGGTAAAACTTTTATGGAAAGTGTTTGAGTAGTAGCCACGGCTTCGCCATCTATATGTAAGGGTGCAAGTTTTGGGTTGCTAATTTCTAAACTAGGCGTTTGGAAGTATACAATGTTTTTATGTTCCATGTCCTCTACAAGCTGCTGCATTTTATTATTACCGCTTAATTGTTTTAAAATAGCATAAGGTAATTTCACTTTGTGCATTTTTTGTACCACAATAACATCTAGTAATCCATCATTTAGTTTAGCCTGCGGTGCAATAGTTACGTTGTTTCCAAATTGATTGCTATTGGCGATGCTAATTAAAAAAGCATCTGTAAAAAAACCAAAGTCAGGTAATTTTATTTCAAAACCATAGGGCTGTGCTTTAAAAAAATGAAGCAAACTTTCTTTGGTGTAATTGAATAAGCCGCGCTTTGCTTTGCGTGCAAAATTGTGGGCTACTTGGGCGTCAAACCCTAGTCCACTAAGCATGCAAGAAAATGTATCATTTATGGTAAACGCATCTACGGGCATGGTATGGCCATCTATAATGACCTGTAATGCTCTTTTAATTTTTATTGGAATACCTGCTGCTCTTGCTAGACCATTGCCGGAACCTACTGGTAAAATACCAAATCGAACGGGTAAGGAGGCAAACGCTTGAACCACCTGGTTCACAGATCCGTCTCCTCCAACAATAACAATATCAGTCATTCTTTTAGCAACTATTTGTTCTTTGAGTAGGGTATAATTACCAGTTGCGTTGGTGTACTCAATCTCAAAAGAAATACCTGCGGCATCTAACTTTTGTGTCAGAAATGCAATGAGTTTTTCTTTTGTGCGCGTCCCTGAAATAGGGTTCACTAAAAATAATAGTTTGCGCTTTATCATACTTACCATTTAATGAGCGCACTGGCCCATGTAAATCCACTTCCAAATGCGGCTAAACAAACAAGGTCTCCTTCTTTAATTAAATTTTTCTCATAGGCTTCACATAGTGCAATAGGAACAGATGCTGCCGTTGTATTACCGTACTGCATAATATTATTATACACCTGATCGTCTCTAAGTCCTAATTTTTGTTGTACAAATTGAGCAATGCGCAAATTGGCCTGGTGTGGTATCAACATATTTAAATCGGAAGTAGCGTAACCATTAGTTTGTAGGGCTTCAAGTATTACTTCCGGAAATTTAACGATCGCTTTTTTAAATACCGAAGGACCATCCATGAATGGAAAGTTTTCTGCGTTGTCAATCATTTTATGACTGAGAAACATTTCTCCAATAGGCGCTTCGTCAAAAGTTGCATAATTGCCCCAATGATTGGCGTGTGTGCCAGGGTTGTACATGGCTAAAATTTCTGCAGCAGCACCATCACTGTGTAAGTGCGTACTTAAAATTCCTTGACCCTCACTATTTGTTGGTTGCAACACAACAGCGCCAGCGCCATCTCCAAAAATAACAGAAACGTTACGACCTCTTGTGCTAAAATCTAGACCAAACGAATGTTTCTCACTTCCTATAACAAGTATGTTTTTGTACATACCCGTTTTAATAAATTGATCGGCAACACTCAGTGCATATACAAATCCACTGCACTGATTTCTAATATCAAGTGCACCAATTTCTTTCATACCCATCGCTCTTTGAACCAGTACGCCACAGCCCGGAAAATAATAGTCTGGAGAAAGGGTTGCAAATATGATAAAGTCAATCTCTTCGGCAGTAGTGCCTGCTCGTTCGATGGCAATTTTTGCCGCTTCCACCGCCATAGTAGTAGTGGTTTCCTCAGTACGGTGTGCGTACCTTCTTTCCTCGATACCTGTTCTTTCAACAATCCACTCGTCACTGGTTTCCATATAGGCAGTGAGGTCTTGATTGGTCACTACATGAGAAGGCAAGTATTTTCCAATACCCGCAATTTTACTACTTAGCATAGGTAACGGGTTTGAGTTGTAAAATTTGCTGCATAAAAAGAGATGTTTCTTTTTCTACTGTTACAATATCATTAGACTGAATAGGAGAGGCGAGTACATGATTGCCAGCCTCCGGAATAGCCACCATTCTTTTTAAATTGGCAGGCGTAGCTACCGCTGCAAACATTTCTTTCATGGCCGAAACTTTTACAACAGGGTCCTGATTTTTTTCATCCTTAAAATAATAGAGCGTTAGTAGCGGACATTTAATTTTATTAAAATGGCTTGGAATCATAGTGGTTTCTAATAATTCCTGTAATTCAGTAACTGCTTCTAATCTGTAATGATTGTTCCAATATTTATTGTAATTATCTGGTTTGTTTTTGATAATATTTTCTTTACCGCCAATCACCATTCTTGCAATTTGTAAACCCCATGGGTTGTTGCTTAAAAATGCACTCGGATTGTTAATAGCAATGTTGGGAGAATATAAAACGAGTCCGGCGATGTCTTCAAAATTTGACGCTAGTTCAAGTGCCACAGTGCCACCCGTAGATGTACCCATTAAAATTACTTTATCGCCTAGTTGTTTGCCAATGGTATAGGCTTCTTTTGCAGATTCCCATAAACTAGTTGCAGTCATATTTATAAGTGGATCTATGGTATCAATGCCATGTTCTGATAATCTTGCGAGGTACATATTGCACCCAAACTGCCCCGCAATATTTTTATGTACTGGGTTGCCTTCTTCCTGACTAGCACTAAATCCATGCAAATAAACAATCACATAAGGTGTTTTGGCCTTAGTACTATCATTGGCCCAAACAATACGCGCTTCATTGTCTGGTTTTACCTTATGCTTGGCTTCATTACTGGACACGTAGGCTTCAAGTGCGGCAGGTTCAGCAGGCACTTGTATTAAGTTATTGTTATAAACGGGGGCTGCGGGCTTAGGGCCTAAAAAATATACAATGGCAAGCACAGCAACGAGTGCAGCTGTAATTTTGAGGAAACGTTTCATAGGCAAATTTATAGGCGTAAATATCTTGTTTTAGCCTGATATTAGGGTAAACTAAGCGTTAATTATTGGCGTTCTAGCCCATCCTTTGCTTTTATAGGGTTTCTTAGCTTATAATCCTTACCTTTGCAGCCTTAAAAAAGCACATGGAAATAAGAAACATCGCCATTATTGCGCACGTTGACCACGGTAAAACGACCCTGGTTGATAAAATTTTACACGCAACAAAGGTGTTTAGAGACAATCAAGAAACGGGTGAACTTATCATGGATAGCAATGAGCTAGAACGTGAGCGTGGTATCACCATTCTAAGTAAAAACGCATCTGTAACTTATAACGGCGTAAAAATTAACGTTATCGACACTCCTGGTCACTCGGATTTTGGAGGTGAAGTAGAGCGTGTATTAAAAATGGCCGATGGCGTATGCTTATTAGTAGATGCTTTTGAAGGTCCAATGCCTCAAACAAGATTTGTATTACAAAAAGCGCTTCAATTAAATTTAAAGCCCATTGTAATTATCAATAAAGTAGATAAACCAAACTGTCGTCCTGACGAAGTACATGATGCAGTATTTGAATTATTCTTTAACCTTGATGCTACCGAAGAGCAATTAGATTTCCCTACTTTTTATGGTAGTGGTAAAAATGGTTGGTTCAACGATAGCTTAACGCCTTGTGAAAATATTGATCCATTACTTGATGGTATCTTAAAATATGTACCGCCACCAAATGCAAAAACAGGTGCAACACAAATGCAAATTACATCACTTGATTATTCTACATTCCTTGGCCGTATTGCCATTGGTAAAGTAGAGCGTGGTGTGATCAAAGAAGGCCAAAACGTAGTGTTGGTGCAGGCCGACGGCTCTATCAAGAAAAACAAAGTGAAAGAGCTCTATGTGTTTGAAGGAATGGGTAAGCGTAAAGTAACAGAAGTTGTTTCTGGTGATTTATGTGCTGTTGTTGGATTAGAAGAATTTAACATTGGTGATACCATTGCTGATCCTGAAACGCCAGAGGCTTTACCAATTATTAGCGTAGATGAGCCTACTATGAGTATGACATTTAGTATCAACAACTCACCATTTTTTGGTAAAGAAGGTAAGTTTGTTACTTCTCGTCACATTCGTGATCGTCTCATGAAAGAAACAGAAAAAAACTTAGCACTTCGTGTAGAAGAAACGGATAGTGCAGATAGCTTTTTAGTATACGGTCGTGGTATCTTACACTTAGGTGTACTAGTAGAAACCATGCGTAGAGAAGGTTACGAGTTAACGGTGGGTAATCCGCAGGTACTTGTAAAAGAAATCGACGGCAAAAAACACGAACCTTTTGAAATATTAGTTGTGGATGTGCCTTCTGAATATAGTGGTAAGGCTATCGACCTAGTAACACAGAAAAAAGGTGAAATGCTTGTTATGGAATCTAAGGGTGACATGCAGCATTTGGAGTTTGATATTCCTTCTAGAGGTCTTATTGGTCTTCGTTCTCAAATGTTAACCCAAACCGCTGGTGAAGCTGTAATGGCGCACCGCTTTAATGAGTATAAGCCTTGGAAAGGACCTATTCCTGGTCGTAACAACGGCGTGCTTATTGCTAAGTTTGGTGGAACAACCACTGCTTACTCAATTGATAAGTTACAGGACAGAGGACGTTTCTTTATCGAGCCAGGTGAAGAAGTTTATATCGGACAGGTATTGGCAGAGCACATTAAGCCAGGTGATTTAAATATCAACGCTGTGGAAATGAAAAAGCTTACCAACCACCGCGCAAGTGGATCTGATGATAGCGTTCGTATTACTCCAAAAACACAATTCACCCTAGAAGAGTGTATGGAATATATCCAACAAGATGAGTGTATTGAAGTAACCCCTAAATCTGTAAGAATGCGTAAAACGCATTTAGATGAAAATGACCGTAAAAACGCGTCAAGATCTAACGGGTAATCTTTAAAAGTTATATCGTAAAAAGGCCTCCGCTTGCGGAGGCCTTTTTTATGCAAAAAAATCTCGCGCAACAATCAAGCACTTCATGCTACACTCAACTTTTACAAAATAATATTTATTTATTAAGCGTTTCCCACAACAAATCTTTCAGTGCACTTAATCCTGTGTTGGTCACAGAAGATATAAATACGTGTGGTACATTTTTTGGAAGTTCTTTTGCGATTGCTTCTTTTAACTCATCGTCTAGCATATCAGATTTACTAATCGCGATGATAAAATCTTTTTGAAGCATCTCAGGGTTATACTGCTCTAATTCGTTGCGTAAAATATCAAATTCTTTTGTGTGGTCATTGCTATCGGCGGGGATCATAAAAAGTAAAATGGCATTGCGCTCGATATGCCTTAAAAACCTATGGCCTAGGCCTTTTCCTTCTGCGGCGCCTTCAATAATACCCGGTAAATCGGCAATACAAAAAGAGCGTGAATCTCTATATTCCACCATGCCAAGTTGTGGCGTTAGGGTGGTAAATGCGTAGTTGGCTATTTTAGGCGTTGCAGCAGTAATCGATGATAGTAAAGTTGATTTTCCAGCATTTGGAAATCCAACAAGACCTACATCGGCAAGTACTTTTAATTCCAAATATTTATAACCTTCTGATCCTTCTTCTCCGGGTTGCGCGTGCTCTGGCACTTGGTTGGTAGGCGTTGCAAAATTGCTATTTCCAAGTCCACCTCTTCCGCCTTTTAACCAAATAATTTCCTGACCGTCGTATAAAATCTCGGCTTCAATATTGCCTGTTTCTTCGTCTTTTGCGATGGTCCCTAGTGGAACTTCAAGTATAATATCTTTTCCATCATGACCTGTGCAATTATTTTTACTGCCACCTTCACCGTGTTCGGCTAAAACGTTTTTAAAATAACGCATGTGCAGCAGCGTCCAAAGTTGCGCGTTGCCTTTTAATATAATATGGCCACCTCTTCCACCATCGCCACCATCGGGTCCACCTTTTGCCGTGAGCTTATTACGCATAAAGTGTCTAGCACCAGCGCCACCATGGCCGCTGCGACAAAAAATTCGGATGTAGTCAATAAAATTATTTCTTTCAGACACTATTTTCGTGCAACACGTATTTTGTTAGAGTACAAAGGTACAAGGTTATACGGTTAACCCGCCTACTAAAATGGTCACCATATTTTCTTCTAATGCGGCTGCCGTAATTTTTTGTTTAGAACGGTGCCAACTTTCAATGCCACTTATTGCGTGTAATAAAATAAGTACGGCTGTTGGTGCATCAATAGGTTTGATCTCTTTGTTTTTGATACCCGTTTCAATAATAGCTGCAAGACGCTTGCGGTATATGCGGCGCTGGTTTTGAAAATTAGAAAGGTATGGATCGTTCAAATGTTTCCATTCTCTATCGCTCACATATACTTCTTCATAATTATTGACCATTTCAACAATATGGAAGCGGAGAATTTTTTCAATTTTCTGAATCGCCGGTATAGGTTCCGATTCTATTTCATCTAACTTTTGTAAGAAACGGTTGGCGACACTAAAACATAGTTCGTGGAGGAGCTCCGTTTTAGATTTAATGTGATTGTATAAACTAGCTGCTTCTACACCCACCGATTCGGCGAGGTCACGCATGCTAGCTGCTTTAAAGCCCTTTTCTCTAAATAGAATAGCTGCTTTACTAACGATTACGTCTTTTCGTGTCGTATTTTTTTCTGTTTTTATCCTTGCCATATGCTTGTATTTGCGCTAACGTATGTTAGCGGTTTTTGCTAAGTTATTAGTTTTTTGTGTTAGTTTTTACAAAATGGCTTCAAAATATTGCCTTTTGCCCCCATTTGCACCTAAATAGCCTATTTTCGCACCCGTAATAAATCAAAAAATATGTCTTTAGTTGTAGTAGGTTCAATGGCGTTTGATGCCATCGAAACACCTTTTGGAAAGAGTGATAGAATTATTGGTGGCGCTGGCACTTATATTGCCTGGTGTGCTTCTAATTTTACACCAGTAAAACAAATTTCAGTAGTGGGTGGTGATTTTCCAGAATCTGAACTAGCAGCGCTTACTGCGCGTGGCGTAGATGTAGAAGGTGTTCAAATCAAAAAAGACGAAAAAACATTTTTTTGGAGTGGCCGCTACCACCTAGATATGAATTCACGCGACACGCTGGAAACACAATTAAATGTGCTTGAAAATTTTGTACCTGTTGTACCAGATAGTTATCAAGACTGCGAATTTTTGATGCTTGGTAATTTAGTGCCTAGTGTACAAAGCAGCGTGATCAAGCAATTAAAAAATCGTCCAAAGCTCATTGTCATGGATACCATGAACTTTTGGATGGAAATTATGATGGATGATTTATTGCACACTATCAGTCTTGTTGATGTGTTAATGGTGAATGATAGCGAAGCCCGTCAATTAACTGGCGAGTATAGCCTTGTAAAAGCAGCTAAAAAAATTATGGGCATGGGCCCTAAATATTTAGTGATTAAAAAAGGTGAGCACGGTGCGCTTTTATTCCATGAAGATCAAGTGTTTTTTGCACCAGCCCTTCCATTAGAAGAAGTGTTTGATCCAACAGGCGCTGGTGATACTTTTGCGGGTGGTTTTATTGGACATATCGTTCGTTCCAAAGACATTTCTTTTGAAAATATGAAAACCGCGATCATTGTGGGAAGTGCCATGGCATCCTATTGTGTAGAAAAGTTTGGTACCGAGCGTTTAAGAGAAATTAGCAAAGTTGATATTAGCGACCGTATCTCTGAATTTGTGGACCTCGTAAACTTTGATATTAAGTTAGTGGTTTAATAACGATTAAAATATTTTGGCGTTGTATTCAAATGCCCCTAATTTTACATCCGAACATGAGAACATCGAAACATACAAAACGTATCCAAAAACCACTCTAACCAGGGAGGTGCTTCGTTTTGTAATGTATAAACATACGCAAGAGGCCTTCCCAAATGGGAGGGCCTTTTTTTTTAATTATAAAGAAACAAAAACAAAAAAATGAAAGTAGCAGTCGTAGGGGCAACTGGCCTAGTAGGTACAAAAATGTTACAAGTACTTGCCGAACGTAATTTTCCTGTCACCGAAATCATACCAGTAGCATCTGAAAGATCTGTTGGTAAAGAAGTACAGTTTAAAGGTAAAGCGTATAAAGTGGTTAGTATGGCAGATGGTATCGCTGCCAAACCTGCTGTTGCTATATTTTCTGCGGGCGGGAATACTTCACTGGAGTGGGCGCCCAAATATGCTGCTGCTGGCATTCGCGTGATTGACAATTCTTCGGCGTGGCGTATGGATCCTACAAAAAAATTAGTGGTACCAGAAGTGAATGCTTCTGTATTAACACCAGATGATTATATCATTGCAAACCCCAATTGTTCTACCATTCAAATGGTAGTGGCGCTTCAACCATTGCACGAGAAATATAAAATTAAGCGTGTTGTAGTAAGTACCTACCAAAGTGTTACTGGTACTGGTAAACAAGCCGTTGATCAGCTATTTAATGAGCGCGCAGGTAAGGAAGGGGAGATGGCGTATAAGTATCAAATTGACTTAAACGTGATTCCTCAAATTGATGTTTTCTTAGATAATGGTTATACCAAAGAGGAAATGAAAATGGTGAAAGAGACTTGTAAAATTATGCAGGATGACAGCATCAAAGTAACGGCTACCACTGTGCGTATTCCAGTAGTGGGTGGACACAGTGAGAGTGTAAACGTAGAGTTTGAAAACGAATATGATTTAGCAGAAGTAACGGCTTTATTAGCCGCAGCACCAGGTGTTGTGGTTCAACAAAATGACAATGAACAACTTTATCCAATGCCATTATGGGCACATGAAAAAGATGAAGTGTTTGTAGGAAGATTACGTAGAGACGAAACGCAACCTAAAACATTAAACATGTGGGTGGTAAGTGACAACTTACGTAAGGGTGCTGCTACCAATGCGGTACAAATTGCTGAATACCTTACCAGTGTTGGTATTTTAGCTTAGGCCTCAAGGGCTTCGTTTAAAAATGAAATGAGTGGTTGTAAATATTCAAATGCTTTTGTGAGCTGCGTTGCAAGGTTTTTATCTTGTAACGCAGTATCGCTAAGCGGAGCAGTAGCCACCCAACTTTTTAATTTCAGATATTTTATAGCAGGGTTATCTTTTTCATAGCCCTTTGGTTCTCTTACCAAACTCATTCCCTCCGAAAAATCTAGTCCACCATACTGCGCTACAAACTTTTTGTTTTCTACAATCTTTAAAAATTCGGTGTAATTGTAATCAATTTCCTGTCTTATTTTTCCAACAATAGCTGCCTCTGGTACATAAAGCCCACCGCCTACAAAGCTTTTGCCACCCGGTTCCAAATGAATATAATACCCGGCAACCAATGATTTTTTCCCGCCGGCTTTGATGCTGGCGCCCATATTATTTTTATAAGGGGATTTGTTTTTACTAAAGCGCACGTCTCTATTAATTCTAAACAAACATTCTTTAGGTTGAAGTAATGCTATGGCAGGGTCTTTTTTACCAAATTGCGTGATCACCTTTTGTGTGAGTGCTGCGAAATCCTGTTTAGCAGCGTCATATTGTTTTTTGTGTGCATCAAACCATGCTTTGTTGTTGTTTTTATCTAGGGCTTTTAAAAATTCTAAAGTACTAGCTGCTAGCATGATTATGGTTTTGAGGTTGCAATTAATTGTATGAATTCCGCTTCCGAAATAATGTGTATGGTATTTATTTTTTTTGCTTTTTCTAGTTTACTACCCGCGTCTTCACCTACTACTAAATAATTTAATTTACTACTTACGCCACTTGCAATAACCCCACCAAGCTCTGCGGCCATTTGCTCTGCGGCACTGCGTTTGAGGGTAGGGAGGGTGCCTGTAAATAAAAAAGTTTGCCCCGTTAATGAACTACCAACAGGTGCTGCTTTTTTCTGATTTTTTAAATCGAGTCCCAGCGCTTCAAGCTGATGTAAGAGTTCAATATTTTTTGCATCGGCAAAAAAGTCAACAATACTTTTAGCCACTTTAACCCCCACGTCTTCAAGTGCTAATAAATCAGCTTCCGACTTTGATGTAAAATCTAGTAAGTGATCTACTGCGTTGGCTAATGTTTTAGCCGTTGTTTCTCCAATAAACCGGATGCCTAAACCATAAATTAAACGGTACAGCGGTTGTTTTTTAGAAGCTTCTAGTGCTGCTTGTAAATTGTCAATACTTTTTTTACCAAACCCCTCCAATACCCTAATCCGTTCAAAATCTAAATTGTAAATACTTGGTATATCTGTAATAAGCCCTAGTTCGTAAAACTTGCGCACGTTCGATTCTCCAAAACTTTTAATATCAAGTGCGTCTTTAGATACAAAGTGAATTATTTTTTCTACTACCTGTGCTTCACAAGTAGCGCTATTACAACGCCACACGGCTTCTGTTTCTTCTTTACTTAATGGCGCATTGCAAGCAGGACAATGCGTTGGAAATACAATAGTTTGCTCGCTTCCATTCCTTAATTCAGGTAGCGACTTTACAATTTGAGGAATCACATCGCCGGCTCTCTCAATTAAAACAGTATCTCCAATTTTTAAATCTTTTTCTTTGATGTATTCTTCATTGTGTACCGAAATGCTTGATACAGTAACACCGCCTACACTAACAGGTTGCAGTTTAGCAACCGGTGTTACAGCGCCGGTGCGACCTACTTGAAACTCAATGTTGGTAAGCTTTGTAGAAGCTTGTCTCGCTTTAAATTTAAAGGCAATGGCCCACCTTGGATGGTGTGAGGTCATGCCCATTTTTTCTTGTAAAGCTATATTGTCTACTTTAATAACCATGCCATCAATTTCGTAGGGGAGGTTGTCTCTCCCTGCTTCAAATGACAAACAATATGCTATTACAGCATCAATGCTAGTGACTGCTTTTTTTTCTTTTTGAGGAGATCTAAATCCAAGGTTCCAAAGCATATCAAGCATACCACTATGCGTGGTTAATGCTGGATGAAGCGTTGTAGCACTTTCAAGTTTTGTATAATAACTTATCTGGTATAAAAATGCGTCTAAATTTCGTTGAGCAACTTCACGTGGGTCTTTCATTCTAAGTGCACCAGCAGCTGCATTGCGTGGATTGGCAAGGGGCGGTAAATTTGCGGCTGCAAGTGTGGCATTAAAACCATCAAATGCTTTTTTATGCATGATCACTTCGCCTCTGATTTCTACAGTTTGTAAACCATACAATGAGAAATTGGCACTTAATGGAATGGACTTAATTTGTTTGATGTTTTGTGTGATGTCATCACCGGCAACACCA
Organism: Sediminibacterium sp.; assembly: GCA_049418605.1. Classification (GTDB taxonomy): domain Bacteria; phylum Bacteroidota; class Bacteroidia; order Chitinophagales; family Chitinophagaceae; genus Sediminibacterium. The sequence goes on from JBMSJE010000002.1 coordinate 38,555, forward strand.
TCACCCCTTGTGGTCGCGCGCACCAATTGGTCATTTTCATAAATCAATGAAATACTAGCCCCATCAAATTTTGGTTCTATCGAATAATCAAATTGGTCAAGCCCCACTAGTCCTTTTGCTTTTCGGTCAAAATCAATTAAATCAGCGGCGTTGTAACTATTGTCTAAACTTAACATAGGTACCAAGTGGGCCACTGTTTCAAACTGCCCATTTAAACTACTGCCTACCCTTTGTGTGGGAGAGTCGGGTGTTATTTTGCTAGGATTTTTTTGCTCGCAGGCTTCAAGGGCTTTAAATAAATGGTCATATTCGCCATCGCTAATGAGCGGTTCATTTAAAACATAGTAGCGGTACTCATGAAAACGTAAAACCTGCTGCAAGTCCATCATTTCCTGCACACTAAATGACAAACGATTGTTTGTTATCGCTCCCAATAGTTGACTGGTTAAAGCCTGTACATTGCGCAAGTTTTCGGGTGTAAACATAGGGCTAATTTGCAGCTGTAAAGTTAATGTTTACGGGCCTAGTTACCTATGGTTTGAAACGATTTATATACACTATTCCTAAACTTTGTATATTGCCAAACCACAAAAAAGGTATTGCCCTTGTACTTTATCCTATGAGCACAAAAAAAACACCCAAAATTACCAACAACGACGAGGTAAAAGACGCCATTCAACTGGTGGTTTCTTACCCCAAAGTTCCCTTAACGGTGGATTGTGTGATTTTTGGTTTTGAGGAAAATAAATTAAAAGTGTTGCTAATTAAAAGTGACCTAGAAATATACAAAGGCAAATTTTCTTTACTTGGCGACATTGTAAAAGACAATGAAGAACTAGATGATGCAGCGTATCGTGTTTTAAGAGAACGTACGGGGATGAAAGATGTATACCTAGACCAGGTAAAAGCTTTTGGTCATCCTTCACGTCATCCAGGCGGACGCGTTATTACGGTAGCATATTGCTCCTTACTCAATATCAACCACCACGAATTAGCCATAACAGATAACGAACTGCACTGGCATAGTGTAGATGATTTAAAAGAAATGGCTTTTGACCATAAAGAAGTAGTAGATGCTGGACACGCCTGGTTGCAAAAAAGAATTCAGGAACATCCGCTTGGTTTTAATTTGTTACCCGAAAAATTTTCACTCCGCGAACTTCAAAACTTATATGAAGCCATTTCTGGATTAACCCTTGATAGACGCAATTTTAGAAAAAAGTTTGCCTCTATGAAGCTCTTAATTGATATCAACGAAATAGAGCAGGACGTGCCGCATAGACCGGGTAAGCTCTATAAATTTGACTTTAAAAAGTACGAGCAAAGTAAACGTAAGTGGGTAGGTATCGATTTCTAATAAATAAATAGTTACTATGTTATATTCGATGACAGGATACGGTAGAGCCGAACAAACCATTGGCGACAAAACTTTTTTAGTAGAAGTACGTTCGTTAAATGGCAAGCAGTTTGATCTTCGTATCAATATTCCTGCTTTGTTAAAACCATTTGAGTTTGAAATCCGAAACATGCTCAACGAAGGTTTACAAAGAGGAAGTGTAGAATGTTTTATTACCATCAAACAAAATGGAACGGGTAAGCCTGTTTCTATCAATACTGATTTAGCAAAATCTTATTACGAACCAGTGGCTGCCTTAGCAGAAGAGCTAGGACTTCCCCAAGGCGATCTTTTAAGTACCTTATTAAAACTGCCAGAAGTAATTACGGCTTCTTCCGATACCTTATCTGACTCAGATTGGGAAGGTTTTCAAAAAGTGTTAAAAGAAGCGATTTATCAATTAAATGAACACCGCAAAAATGAGGGCTTATCGTTAGAGGCCGATTTGCTATTACGTGTAAGCAATATCGAAAAGCACCAAGAAGCGCTTACCATACTAGCGCCTAAGCGCCGTATCAAAATAAAAGAAGGCCTTGTTAAATTATTAGAAGAGCAGGTAGGTAAAGAAAATTATGATAGCAACCGTTTAGAGCAAGAGCTCATTTATTACATAGAAAAAATTGACATCAGTGAAGAGCAGGTGCGTTTAAATAACCACTGCGCTTATTTTAGGTCGATTCTCTCCGAAAATGAAATTAGCAAAGGCAAAAAACTCTCTTTTATTTTGCAAGAGTTTGGTCGCGAAATCAATACCACTGGATCTAAGGCCAACGACGTTGAAATACAGCAACTGGTGATTTTGATGAAAGATGAATTAGAAAAAGCCAAAGAACAAATATTTAACGTTTTGTAAGATTTGTGTGCGCAAGTTTGTAATTTTATATAAAATAGATCGGTGAAAAAATATAGCTTTTTTGGACTTTTAACAACTTGCTTCATAAGCTGTATGGTGCTGTTTTCATGCAATACCATTGATATTTTTGAAAAATTTGAAAGTTTTCCAAAGAACGAGTGGCATGTATCAAAGCAGCCTACATTTTCATTTGAAGTAAAAGATACCACTGCACCTTATCATATTTATTTTGTGATCAGACATACCGATGCTTATAAGTACAATAACATTTGGGTAAATATTACTACCAAGTCACCAGCGGGTTCTGCCCAAACGCAACTTGTAAATTTAAAGCTTGCTGACAACGCCAATGGTTGGCTGGGTGCAGGCATGGATGATATTTTCGATAGTAGAATTAAAATTACCAAAGTACCTGTTGCATTAAAAGCAGGCGTTTATAATTTCACCATTGCACAAGCGATGCGTGACGAACCTCTTACTGCCGTGTTAAGTGCTGGCATACGCGTTGAAAAACAAGTGCCATAAGCATGAAACTATTTAGCTCAAAAATCAACCAAAAATTAACCGCCGTCAAAGTGGTGTATTGGGCAATGCTTATTTACATGATTGCTGCACTTTTTTGGTGGTTTATTGCACTTGTAAAACAAAACGATACCCTTGTTGCTGTTCAATTACAGCAAATCACACAAAAGCAGGGTAACGCTGTTGTTCCCAAGCAAACAGCTGAGCAGCTTTTAAAAATGCAGTCGCGAAAAAGGGTTCAATATATTGCAGAAGGGCTTACTTTTTTAGCGCTGATTGTGGTAGGGGCCGTCTATGTGTATAGAGCTACGCGTAGGCAAATTAGAGCTTCGGTTCAACAGCAAAATTTTATGATGGCGGTTACCCACGAATTAAAAACACCTATTGCCGTCACCCAGCTTAATTTAGAAACGCTACAAAAACGAAAACTAGATCCAGCACAACAAGATAAAATGATTGCAAGCACGCTGCAAGAGGCCAACCGCTTAAACATGCTTTGTAATAATATTTTACTAGCGTCTCAACTAGATGGTCAAGCGTATCAAGAAACCCGCACCGAAATTAATTTTTCAGACCTGGTAGAAGGTTGTATCGATACCTTTAAACAACATTACCCTTTACGACTCGTAACAGAGCAAATTGAACCAACGCTTTATTTAGATGGTGAAACGCTGCTACTTCAAATGCTCGTGAACAACCTATTAGAAAATGCACATAAGTATGCGCCTCAGGACACTGAAATTAAAGTGGAACTTGCGCAGCATGGGAAACATATTAAACTCCACGTAATTGATTGTGGTAAAGGCATTCCTGACAACGAAAAGCTTAAAATTTTTGAAAAATTTTACCGTATTGGCTCCGAAGCTACCCGTAATACCAAAGGCACGGGCCTAGGACTGTATTTGTGCAAAAAAATTGCTGAAAACCACAATGCAAACATTTCTGTGACAGATAACAAACCACAAGGCAGTATTTTTGTTATTACATTTAATAGCTAATGCCAACCACCAAAGCATCCATATTATTAGTAGAAGATGAGGAAAACCTCCACGAAACCCTAAAACTCAATTTAGAGATAGAAGGGTATGAGGTTACATCAGCTTTTGATGGAGCAGTAGCCCTTAAAAAAATTTCTACCGAGTTTTTCCACCTTATTATTTTGGATATCATGCTTCCAGAGCTTGATGGTATTGCTGTTACCGAAGCTGTGCGTGTTACCAACAATGAAGTACCCATTTTAATGTTGAGCGCCAAAAATGCAAGTTCAGATAGGGTGATGGGGCTAAAAAAGGGCGCCGATGATTATTTAACCAAGCCATTTAATTTAGAAGAGCTACTACTACGCGTAGAAAAATTAATTGACAAGAATAAGCGAATACAAGAAAAAAATACCATTGCAGATACCTATACATTTGGCAACAATGCTATTGATTTTAAAGCCCAAACGGCTAATTGTTACAATGGCACGCAGGTAGAACTTAGTAAAAAAGAGGCCATGCTTTTAAAACTACTCATCGAAAATAAAGGTGAAGTGGTAACCCGCGAAAAAATTCTACAAGTAGTGTGGGGGTATCAAGTGTATCCAACCACCCGAACCATCGATAATTTTATCCTCAGTTTTCGGAAATATTTTGAAGCAGACAGTCGTCATCCTCAGTACTTTCATTCGGTGAGGGGGGTTGGCTATAAGTATACAGAAATCTAAGATTCAGACGCAATTTTAAGGCTGGTTACACGTTATAATGACACAAATAACTAGCTATGTCAAGTTCCTCTTTAGATTCTATGATTGATTTTCTGGAGCCCGTTAATATTGCTCAATTAACACAGGATGAAGGCTTCAAAGACACGCAATTAGGAACGCATATAGCGGTGTACGATCATCGTTTTCCAGATCTTGAAAAAGCAGATATTGTTTTAGTGGGTTGTGGTGAGATGCGTGGTGCTGGTATTGAATATACCAACACAGACGCTCCTGATGCCATCAGACTTGCATTTTATAATTTATACCACTGGCATACAGCTGTTTCAGTAGCAGATATTGGTAATGTTAAATGCGGCGCAACTTTACAAGATAGTTATGCAGCGCTTCGCATGGTTATCAATGAGCTTACTGCTATTGGCAAAAAAGTAGTGATTTTAGGCGGTTCCCATGACGTTACATTAGCTCAGTATCAATCTTATGTAAACGAAAATAAAATTATTGATGCCGTATGTGTAGACGCACGCATTGATATGGATATGGAGAGTGTGTTACCTGCCGATAATTTTTTAGTAGAATTATTTACCGGTATGCCCAATCATTTAAAACACTACAATCATATTGGGTTTCAAAGTTATTTTATGCATCCGCAAATGCTTGAAACCATTGATAAATTTAGGTTCGATTGCTACCGTTTAGGCAAGGTAAAAGAAGATATTTCAGAAATGGAACCTGCTATTCGTAACTCGCATTTATTTTCGTTTGATATTGCTGCGATACAACATGCACATGCACCTGCTAATCATTTATCACCCAATGGTTTTAATGGAGAAGAAGCATGTACCTTAACACAGTATGCAGGCATGAGTCATACCTGTAACACCATTGGCATTTATGGTTATATGCCGGAAAAAGATGTGCATCAAATGACCGCTAAACAAATTGCGCATATGTTATGGTATGTGATGGATGGTGTTAATAGAGGCAAGCAGGAAGCGTCTCTTACAAATCGTAACGAGTTCAACGAATTTACCATGGCATTTGCAGAAGTACAAACGGTGTTTTTACAAAGTAAAAGAACGGGACGCTGGTGGATGCAATTACATGATGGCGAATTTGTGGCTTGTAGCCTTAAAGATTATCTACATGCTGGAAAAAATGAAATCCCAGAGCGTTGGATGCGCGCTGTAGAAAGATTATAGCCTTATATTTAGGGTATTAAATATCAATTCATGAAAGTTATGGGTCGTATTGGTAAACTCACCGCACTCGTAATTGCAGTTTTGCAATTCAGTGCATGTTCTGTGCAACAAAAGCTGCAAAAAGCAGCCAATCAAAATATTATCGAGGTTAGTAATTTATCTGGAGCCCATATTGGCATCCATGTTTTTGACCCAAGTACCAATGCCAATTTATTTTCTTATCAGTCCAATAAATATTTTGTACCTGCAAGCAATACAAAAATTGTAACCTGTTTTGCTGCCATGCAGTATTTAGGTGATAGCGTTGCTGCGGCTCAAATACTTGCAACCGATTCTGGTATGCACGTATACGCTGCTGGCGATCCAACTTTTTTGCAAACAGAATACCCTTCACATCCATTATTCAATGTTTTAAAAAATGCAAATAAAATTTATTTGCATACACCAAGTTTTACAGCTAAGCCATTTGGGCAGGGTTGGTCTTGGGATGATTATGACGCCTCATATATGCCTTCGCGTTCTGCTTTTCCGTTGTATGGTAATGTGATGCGGGTTGCAAAAAATGCAGGTCAATTATCAGTGATACCTTCTTTTTTTAAGGATTCCGTAACTGGCTTAAACGCTAGTATTAACAAGGGTTTTAGTGTGTCTAGGCAAATGGCGAGTAATCAGTTTTTAGTGCAGCCAACAGCCGGTAATAATACACTCGAAGAAATTCCATATCGTACATCAAATTGGACAACTGCTTCATTGTCGCTAGAAGCATCACTATTATCTGACGCCCTTGGCGGCACTAAAGTTATTGCTGTGGATCCTGCCAATGAAAAAAATGCACCAACTACTGCTGCAACTATTTATTCGCGTCCGCTAGATTCATTATTAAAGCCACTCATGCACCGTAGCGATAATTTTTATGCAGAACAGGCGCTTTTAATGGTGGGTAAAGGATTGCACCAAAGCTTTGATGATAAAAAAACCATTGCCTATTTACTAGCCAACGATTTAGCAGATTTAGCACAAAAGCCAACCTGGGTTGATGGAAGTGGTTTAAGTAGGTATAATTTATTTACGCCCGAAAATTTTACCAGCATACTACATAAAATGTACAAAGCTTATTCATTTGAAAGGCTACAAAATATTTTTCCAACAGGGGGTGAAGTTGGTGGTACGCTCAGTAGTAATTATAAAAACTTGAATGGTAAAATTTTTGCTAAAACGGGTACGCTTAGCGGACAGGTGGCTTTAAGCGGTTACTTGATTACCAAAAAAGGTAAGACGCTCATATTTTCGGTACTTGTAAACAACCATACAACAACAGCATCTAATGTGCGAAGGGCGGTAGAGCAGTTTATACAAGTATTGTATAGTAAAAACTAATTTATTAAAGTGCCGCAATAATTTAGTGCGCACTTATTTTCCAAAAAGCTGGTCTAGGTAATCTTCTTTGTATTCGATATAAGTAGGGCTTCCCGATGGTGTTACGCCAGGTGTCGTGCATGCAAAAAGTGAATCAATCAGTGCTTGCATTTCTTTTTGACCAAGCGTCTGCCCTGTTTTAATAGCTTGTTGACGCGCCATACATCTGATTATTTTTTCGCGTCGGCTAAAAGTAATGTCGGAACTAAAATGTTTATACTGTTCTATTAGTAGTTCAATCGCATTTTTTTCGTTGCCGGGCTCTATATCTGCCGGAATACCTTGTATCACAAAACTATTGTTTCCAAAAGGCTCTACTTGATAGCCAATTTGTTGCAGGTCGGGAAGTAGTTCACTTAATATAGCCGTGTCAGAAACGCTCAATGAAAGCGTAACTGGGAATAAGCTTTTTTGTGTAGGTATTTGTGCTGCTTGTGCAGCAATAACGAGTTTATCGTACACCACCCTCTCATGCGCCAGTTGCTGATGTATCAGCACAAAACCATTATTAGTAGAAGCAATGATATAGGTTTTGTGTATTTGTATAAAGGGGGTATCTGCTACAATTTCTAAACTTGGTTTTTTAGGCGCAAGGGTTTCACCTTTGGACGGCATTTCATAAAAATCTTTCCAGTGTCCTAAATTTCCTTTGTTTTCTCTTTCAATAAAATGTGCTTGGTGCTTTTGTGTAAAGGTCTGGTACAAAGAGCTTGAAGCGGTGGCTTCCTTTTTTTCGGTGGTAAATGGTTTGTTTACGGCGTCTAAACTTTGTATATCGGCGTTTAAACTAAAATCTAATGAAGGCGCAACGCTAAATTGAGCCAGTGCATGCTTAACAGCAGCACCCACAAATGCATACATGATTTTTTCGTCCTCAAATTTAATTTCCTGCTTAGTTGGATGCACATTAATATCTACTTGCGAAGGATCCAAATCAATAAATAATACATAACCCGGAAAAGAATCTTTAGGAATTAAATCGGCGTATGCTGCGTTAACAGCGTGGTTTAAATAAGCGCTTTTGATAAAGCGGTTGTTTACAAAAAAGTATTGATCACCCCTGGTTTTACGCGCCGTTTCTGGCTTTCCAATAAAACCATAGATATTCATATAGTCAGTGTGTTCGGTAACACTCACGAGTTTTGAAGTGTAGGTATTTCCTAAAATTTGAACAATGCGCTGTTTGATATTGCCGGGCGCTAAATGAAAAACTTCTTGACCATTACTTGTTAATGTAAACAAGCGGTCGGGGTAGGCCATGGCCACTCTGATAAATTCATCTATAATATGCTTGAGTTCGGCGGCATTGCTTTTTAAAAAGTTGCGACGAGCAGGCACATTAAAAAATAAATTTTTCATGGAAATATTCGTACCCACGGGTGCGCTACAAGGTTCCTGTTTTTGAACGGCACTATTTTCTATATCTACACTTGTTCCTAATTCGTCTTCTGCCCTTCTTGTTTTGATGGTTACCTGTGCAACCGCTGCAATGGACGCCAGTGCTTCGCCTCTAAAACCCATGGTTTTTATGGCAAACAAATCTTCAATGGCTTTTATTTTACTGGTGGCATGGCGCTGAAAAGCCAGGGCGGCATCCGCCTCACTCATCCCTTTACCATTATCTATTACTTGTATGAGTGCTTTTCCCGCATCTGATACAATCAGTTGAATAGAAGTAGCCCCCGCGTCTACTGCGTTTTCCATCAGCTCCTTAACAGCACTGGCTGGGCGCTGAATCACCTCACCAGCGGCTATCTGGTTTGCGATGTTATCGGGTAGTACGTGAATAATATTCGCCAAAGGGTCCTGTTTTTTACGGGTCGACAAAAATAGGGCAAAGCGCGGCAGCTTTGCAAACTTTTACCATTTTAGAAGCAATTTAGAGGCTACTTTTGTGCCTCAAACCAAGTGATTATGACTTTAACCGCCGATATCCAAAAAATACCACGTACCTATATGCCTGTTGGCTTTCAGATAACCAATTGGGAAACCCTGGAGCCGTATTTTAAAGAACTCGTGGATAGACCCCTAGGTTCTATTGAGGATTTAGAGCATTGGCTTAAAGACATGAGTGAGGTGGAAGCCGTTATTAGTGAAGATGCGTGTTGGAGGCAAATTAAAATGACCTGCGATACCACCAACCCGGCACTCGAAGAAGCCTTCAATTATTTTTGCCTAGAAATTCAGCCAAAAATGCAGCCCTTTGCGGATCAACTCAATAAAAAATTTATTGATTGCCCATATACTGCATCGCTTGATAAAGACACTTATTATACCTACATCAGAAGTGTAAAAAAGAATATTGAATTATTTAGAGAAGCCAATATTCCACTTCAAGCCGAGTTAAGTGTGATGCAACAACAGTATGGTACTATTGCCGGAAAAATGACGGTAGAAGTGGAGGGCAAAGAATATACTCTGCAACAAGCCGCTAAATTTTTAGAACATGAAGACCGCGCAGTGAGAGAATCGGTGTATAAAAAAATTCAGGATAGAAGGCTCATCGATAAAGATGCGATGCATGATTTATACAGTTCGCTTATTCAAAAAAGACACCAAGTAGCTGTTAACGCAGGATTTGCAAATTATAGAGATTATAAGTTTGTTGAACTTGGCAGGTTTGATTATACCAAAGAAGATTGTTTTCAATTTCATGAAGCGGTAAAGCTGCACGTACTACCACTAATTGAAAAAATTTACGCGCGTAAAAAACAAAAATTAGGACTTGATGTTTTAAAGCCATGGGATACAGAAGCAGAGCCAGCAGGGGTTTTGCCGCTTAAGCCATTTACAAATGGACAAGATTTGTATGAAAAAACGGTATCCTGTTTTGAACAACTTGATCCATTTTTTGCAGCATGTCTTCGTAAAATGAATGAGCTCAAACATTTTGATTTAGAGAGCCGAAAAGGAAAAGCGCCGGGTGGATACAACTGCCCACTAGCAGAATCTGGCGCACCATTTATTTTTATGAACGCCGCATCACAAATGAGTGATGTAACTACCATGGTGCACGAAGGAGGCCATGCCGTGCATTCTTTTTTAGCGCATCATTTAGAGCTCAGTGCATTTAAAGAATACCCCATGGAAATTGCAGAAGTAGCAAGTATGGCCATGGAATTATTTTCTATGAATCACTGGCAGGCATTTTTTGATAATGACGCAGATTTAAAACGTGCACGTGAACATCAACTGGAAAGAACCATTACCATTTTCCCTTGGATTGCCATTATAGATAAGTTTCAGCACTGGGTATATGAAAATCCTGCGCATACGGTAGCAGAAAGAACAGCCATGTGGACGGCTATTTTAAAAGAATTTTCTACAAATAGTATTGATTATACAGGGCTCGATGCCTATCGTGCAATAGGCTGGCAGCGCCAGTTACACCTATTTGAAGTGCCATTTTACTATATCGAATATGGTATTGCGCAATTAGGAGCGATAGGTCTTTGGATGCAGTATCAAAAAAATCCAAAACAAGCACTTCAAAATTATATCAACGCGTTATCGTTAGGGGGTACAAAAACACTACCTGAATTATATAAAGCGGCTGGACTTGAATTTAATTTATCGCCAGATTATATCAAAACCTTAATGGAGTTTACGGCCAAGGAAATGTAAGCGAATTACATTCTACAAAAACGGCTGTATAATTTTTCGTACTCCGGAATAATGTTACTGATGTCAAATAAACAGGCCTGCTCATAAGCGGCTTGTTTCATTTGCATGAGTTTATTTTCGTCGGATAAAAGCGAAATGGCATAGCTACTCATGGCAGCAACGTCTCCAACCGGAGCCATATAACCCGTTTCACCCTGAATATTAATTTCATGTAAGCCTCCTGCATCGGAACTAATCACAACGGCGCGCGCGGCCATCGCTTCAAGTGCAGCTAAACCAAAACTCTCATATTCGGAAGGGAGTAAAAATACATCTGTAACAGCTAAAATATCTTCAATTTGTTCTTGCTTGCCTAAAAAACGAACATGTTCTTCGATGCCTAGGGTACGCGCTAACGCTTCTGTGGCGTGCCTTTCAGGTCCGTCACCTACCATTAATAATTTGGCCGGCACCTCTTTAATAATGTTTGCAAAAATGTGCACCACATCATCCACTCTTTTTACTTTTCTAAAATTGGAAGCGTGTGTAATTATTTTCTCGTTGTTGGGTGCAATTACTTTTTTAAATGCTTCACTAGGTTTTTTATCAAAACGTGCTACATCCACAAAATTATAAATCACTTCAATTTCTTTGGTGATCTTAAAAGTTTGGTAGGTAATATCTCTTAAATTATTAGACACCGCAGTAATAGCGTCACTTTCATTGATTGAAAAGGTCACCACGGGTTCGTAGGTTTTATCTCTACCCACTAGTGTAATATCTGTACCATGTAGGGTTGTAATAACCGGGATATTTCTATTGATCTTTTGCTTTACAATTTGCTTGGCCATATATGCAGCAGATGCATGTGGTATAGCGTAGTGCACGTGTAATAAATCTAAGTCATGGTTGATAATAACATCCACCATGGCAGAGGCAAGCGCTACCTCATAGGGAGGGTAATCAAAAAGCGGGTAAGTAGGAACCCTTACTTCATGGTAAAAGATATTGGCATTAAACTCATTGAGCCTAACGGGTTGTTGATAGGTAATAAAATGTACCTGATGTCCTTTGTCGGCGAGGGCCTTTCCAAGTTCGGTGGCCAAAACACCGCTTCCACCAAAAGTGGGGTAACAAACAATCCCTATTCGCATATTAAAATAAATGGGCTCTAAATTGACCATTTCCTATGCAAGTAACAATTAATTCGGCATTCTGTTTATTTATGCATGCTTTTAGGGGTTATTTTTTAATTAAATTCTTAACTTGAGGCCTATGAAAAAGATTATCTACCTCCTCTTATTAGCGCCTTTTTTTGGTTTGAGCCAATCCAGTGAGCCGTCCAACGCAGACGCCGTATTTATTAAAAAAATGTCTGATGAAATTCTTACAAATGGTAAGGCATACGATTTATTGTATGAGTTAACCAAAAAAGTAGGGGGTAGAATTTCCGGATCACCAGCCATGTATAAGGCTGAAGCTTGGGGCGAAAAAACCTTACAGCAACTTGGTGCACCAGCGGTTAGTAAACAAGCTTGTATGGTGCCAAGATGGGTGCGTGGCAATGGTGATTTTGCAAACATCACAAGTATCGATGGTAAAAAACAAGTACGTGCCTTAGATGTATTGGCGCTTGGAAATTCACTAGGGGATGGAAAAAAAGTGGAAGCGACAATACTCGCTGTGCAGGATTTTGCCGATTTAGAAAAACGAAAAGACGAAGTAAAAGGCAAAATTGTTTATTTCAATAATAGTTTTGATGCCACTATTGTAAAAACCTTTGAAGCTTATGGTAAGGCCGGACAGTATCGAAGAAACGGAGCAAGCCAAGCCGCAAAATATGGCGCAGTAGGTTGTATTATTCGTTCACTTACTAGTTCTACTGCCAACGATCCGCACACGGGTGGCATGGCTTACAACGATTCTTTTCCAAAAATCCCTGCACAGGCAGTAGGCCCTCGCGACGCCGATTATTTATGGTCGCTTGCAAAAAAATCTAATACTGTAAAAATTAGTATGGCGACACACGGTCAATTTTTACCAGACACAACAGGGCATAATATTATCGCAGAAATAAAAGGAGCTCAATATCCAGAAGAAATTATTACCATTGGTGGCCATCTCGATAGTTGGGATGTGAATGAAGGCGCACATGATGATGGCGCTGGTGTCGTGCATACCATAGAAGTGATGCGCGCCTTACTCGCAGTTGGTTATCAGCCAAAGCGCACCATTCGTTTTGTATTATTTGCCAATGAAGAAAACGGATTAAGAGGGGGCTCTGCATACGCTGCTGCTGCAAAGGATAAAAAGGAAAAACACATTTTTGCATTAGAAAGCGATGAAGGTGGTTTTACGCCAAGAGGATTTAGTTTTACGGCTGCACCAGAAAAAATAGCTGCTGCTCAGCGCTGGTTACCGCTATTGAAACCTTATGGTACCACAAGCATGGATGATGTTGGTGGCGGTGCAGATATTGGCCCGTTAAATAGAAATTTAAATACACCACTTTGTGGATTTTTGCCGGATCCGCAGCGTTATTTTGATGTACACCATGCACGTTCCGATGTGTTTGAAAACGTAAACAAGCGTGAGCTACTTTTAGGTGCTGTAAATATTGCTGGCCTTATTTACCTGGTAGATAAATACGGTTTTTAATACTGGCTAAAACTGGGCTATTGGTTTAGGCGTGTAGTAAAAATATAGCGAGGCGTTTATGAATGTCTACCGTTTCTTTTTTCCACTGTGCAACGGTTTTGGTTTTAATCCACTGTGTAGGTGCGGTTATGTCTACTGCAATACAAATTTTTGTTTGCGGATGGCAATATTGTAGCAGCTCTTTAATGAGCTGATTGTTACGGTAAGGTGTTTCAATAAATATTTGCGTGGTGGATTTTTTAAGCGAATCTTGTTCTAGTTGTACAACTACTTTTTTCTTTTCCAATGAATCGATTGGGAGGTAGCCATGAAAGCTAAAATTTTGTCCATTCATGCCACTAGCCATCAGCGCTAGTAGTATAGAACTCGGCCCTACCAATGGACAAATTTCAAATCCTTTTTCCTGAGCAGCAGCCACTAATCTTTGGCCAGGATCTGCTACACCAGGGCAACCTGCCTCGCTAATGATGCCAATATTTTTACCCTGTGCTAATAATTGTATAAATTCTGCTACAACAGTATCCTCTGCTTTGTGAATGGTGCGCCACTGATAGTTATCTATCACCATCTCACGCCAAAACTTTTTTAAATACCTACGCGCCGTTTTTTCATTTTCAACAAAATAAGCATTACATAATTTAGCCTGCTCTATCACATATGGGGGAATGCTATTGTCTGCATCTTCATGTAAAACGGTAGGTATTAAAATAACTTTTCCTGCGCTCATTAGTCAATTTGTTTTTTAGGATCTAGGCTAAGTGTTGCAGCTATAACAGCGTAGCAAGGGGCAAAAATCCATCCAATTATTGGGATAAAATGTAGCATGTAAAATATAATACCATTGCCAATGGCAAGGCCTTTATTGCTGCCAATAAAAAAGATACTTTCTTGTGCTGTTTTATTTTTTCTTTCCATGCTATAATCGAGCATCGAAAAACCTAAGTAATAACACTCAATGAGCAGCGCCATAAATGGGGTAAACCATCCTACAACGGGTATGAGGCAAATAATTAAAATAGTAATTAGGTATACGGTTTGCCATAAACCGTTTCTTACTGCGATATACATGCCCCTTACTGCTTGTTGCACAAAGTCTTTAAAAACAAAAGGAAATTCTTTTCCTTCTATAATGGCAGCTGTTTTTTCAGACAAATAAGCAAAAAGTGGAGCGCCTACAATTAGAAATAAATATTTGAATAGTGAAAAGTAAAAAAGTAAAATCATAAACCAAACCAGGGTACTGCCCACTACAAATAAAAATCCGGCAAAACTATTGGTAAGGCTATCCATCCACACTTTAAGACCCGATTTTAGCGTCATCCAAACAATAAAATCACTAGCTGTACTGCTAAATAAATTGATAACAACAAAAAAGAGTACGGTATAGATAATGCCTGGTATTAAAATCCATTTCCACAGTTTATGTTTTACAATAAACTGATGGGCTTTAATGTAGGATACAAATGCTATAATTAGGTCTTTAAGCAATAGAAAGGGTTTGATGTAAAGTTAACCAACTACACTTAAAACTTAGGACAAATAATGGGTTTATCTGTGCGGGGTCTTCTGGTATAAATGAGTGAAAATTCGATGCCGCCCATTTGTTGCGATGCCGTTTTTAAGCGGCTGTTGTTAATGTCATAGGTAGCGCCAATTCTAAAGTCATTGAATTCGATACCTACATACGGAATAATGGCGTCTTTTAATCGCATCCAACTGCCTATATAAATACTAGCCGCTCTATCATTTTCTGGATCGCTGCTAATTTGTACTGCTCCTCCCACCATTGTTTCCTGTGCGCCACCTTGTACTTGATGAATAGCACTAACATGAAGTGTTGCGCTAGTGCCAATATAAAAATAGCCGCCTCCATGTACTGTAAAACGTGGATTCACACTGTAATTCCCACCTAAAAATGATTGCTTAGGTCTGTTAAGATGGTACATACTAAGTCCAAAATAATAATTGTTTTGCTCACCAATGGTTCCGTTAAGTAGGAGTCCGGCACTCATGGTTGTATAGTTTGAGGTAAGCGATGGTGCCGTAAATAATTCGGAAGTAATACCTGTAAAACCAGCATTTGTTAATTGGTCTTCAAATTTAATTTGATTGGTATTTAAAAGCATATTAGCCTGCGTTATTTGAAAGCCAAAACCAATTTGTGTATTGTTGTCTTCGTCTACACCTTTGTGGTAAGCGGTAGAAAAACTGGCGTAATTAAATTTTATTGCGCCGTTTGCATGGTTATCAGCGTAGCCTGTAAAGCCAATGCCCCAACTATCATTTTCGTTCAAACTTTTTTGCATGAGTTTGGCATCAAAGGATGCAGTTGTTGTTATAAATGCGTTATTGATGGTTGGCCACTGATTACGGTGGTTGGATGTAATTCTATACTTGCCATCAAATTTTCCGGTAAGTGCTGGATTGATAGTAAGTGGTGATGCAAAAAATTGTGAGAAATGCGGATCCTGTGCGCTTACCCTCGTAAGCGAAAAAATTAAACAACTGAGCGTTAATATGAAACTTAGGTACCGCAATGTACCTGCAAGTTAGCGTAAACAATTAATTCTTAGGCCTGGCTTTTGGTGCCAAATGCTAAATCACCAGCGTCGCCTAGCCCTGGAACAATATATCCCTTTGCAGTAAGCTCATCATCAATATCGCCACACCAAATTTTAACATTTGCACCACAGGCTTTTTCGATAGCTGCTATGCCAACTGTACTTGCGATAGCTACTACCACATGAAATGCCGCAGGTGTGCCTTCGCTTTTCATATGCTCAATGGTTTTAATAATGGAGGCACCTGTTGCAAGCATAGGATCTGCAATTATAACAATGCGGTTATCTAGGGAGGGGCAACTCATGTATTCTAAACAAATTTCAAAACTACCATCGGGGTGGTGTTTACGATATGCCGAAATAAAAGAGTTATCTGCTTTGTCAAAATAATTAAGTAGACCATTGTGCATAGGTAAGCCAGCTCTTAAAATAGTGGCAAGCACGGGTTGCTGTGCAAGCACTTTACTTTCGTGGATACCTAATGGCGTTTCTGTTTTTACAACAACAGAAGGTAGTTCTTTACTGATTTCGTAGGCTGCAATTTCTCCAATACGTTCTAGGTTTCTTCTAAAACGCATGCGGTCGTTTTGAACGTTGATATCTCTTAATTCAGCAATCCAATTGCTTACTAAACTATGTGATGCACTTAAATTTACTACCATGGTTCAAAGTTATTTGAAAGCTTAAAATATGTCAAAATTAAAATCGTCGCCATTAAATAGACCTTTATCGCTCAGTTTTAAATGTGGAATTACCAGTAATGCCATAAAACTGAGTGTCATAAAAGGCGCTTCTAGCTTGGATCCTAGGGCTTTGGCTTCCAAATCTATGGCTGTATAAGTGCTTGCAACTTCAAAACCATCGTTGGCGCTCATTAAACCCGCAACCGGAAGTGCTAGTACTTTGCTCGAAGCTGTTTCATTTGCGCCATTCACCACACTCACACCGCCCTCTGCTTCAATCACTAAATTAATGGCCGCTGCAATAGACGCATCATCTACACCCACCGCAACAATGTTATGGCTATCGTGCGCTACACTCGATGCAATAGCACCATTTTTAAAGCCAAAATTTTTAATAAATGCTTTTGCAATGGGAGCTGGATGGTATCTATTGACCACTACTATTTTTAAAATATCATTAGAAGTATCTGTTACCCAGTTTCCGTTTTGTAAACTGCCGGTAAGCATTAATTTATTGGTAATCAGTTGTCCGTCGAGGGCTTCAATAACAGGAATAAGTCCATTTTTATTGGGGTACTCATTTTTAGAAATAATTAATGCATTCGCTTCAATTTTTTTACAATCAAAATTATTAATAGGATTTGTGCCAACCCTTTTGATATTTGAAATACCATTGTCCGCAACCAATTCGCCATTCATATATGTGCTGGTTACTTCAAAATGTACAAGGTCTTTTACCAAAATAAAATCGGCGGGATCACCCGGGTTTAATAAACCTACTGGAAGCTTGTAATGCTTTACTGGATTGATACATGCGGTTTGTAAAATATTAAATACATCAAGCCCTTTGGCAACGGCTCTTGCGCAAATAGTATTGATATGACCCGCAGCTAAACTATCTGGATGTTTATCATCACTACATAACATCACTTTGTTTGTATGCGTATCAATAATTGAATAAAGCGCTTCAAAATTTTTGGCAGCACTTCCTTCTCTTATAATAATGTGCATACCGTATTCTAATTTTTCTAGCGCTTCCTCGATGGTAAAACATTCATGATCGGTACTGATGCCGGAATCAATATATTTTTTTGCCGCCTCACCTCTTAATCCGGGTGCATGACCATCTACTGGCTTATTGTGTTTTTGCGCCGCTTTTATTTTTGCCATAACCACCGGATCATTATGTAGTACGCCCGGAAAATTCATCATTTCAGATAAATAATAAATTTCGGGCCTCGCTAATAATGCGTCTACTTCTTTTTCATTGACTTCGGCACCAGCCGTTTCAAAAATAGTAGCAGGCACACAACTTGGTGCACCAAAGAAAAATTTAAAAGGGGTTTGTTTTCCGTTTTCAATCATGAACTCCACGCCTGCCACCCCACAAACATTGGCAATTTCATGTGGGTCGCTAATGGTCCCAATGGTTCCGTGCAGTACGGCAAGTCTGGCAAATTCGGAAGGCACGAGCATGCTACTTTCTATATGTACATGACTATCTATAAAGCCGGGCATAATATAGGGTAGCGCCGGATTAATAGGCTCACTACTTGCCTCAATACGCTTAATATGGCCATTCTCGATCCAAAGGGTTGCCCCGTAGATATGCTTATTGGGGATGTCTACTAGGTTGCCGGTAACGGAATAGGTTTGGGTACTGCTCATGAGGGCACTAAGGTACAATAGAAGGCCAAGCTTTAACCCTTATGCAATTCAATTTTTTGGTACGCAAAATGAGTAGTAAATTACTCATCCAATTTAAACGTATATGAAAAAAATACATTTTGTATTAGCGGCTATGTTGCTGCTAGGTATGAGTGCTACAACAGTGGCGATTGCCCAAAAATCAACGGCAAAAAAAGCGGCTGCTACGGCACCAACTGTTGCCGCACCCAACGTCGACTCTATTTTATTTTCAGAAGTAAAATATAGATTGGTAGGACCTTTTAGAGGTGGTAGAAGTGCTGCTGTTGCAGGCAGTTATGTAAATAACAATACCTTTTATTTTGGTGCTACCGGTGGTGGTTTATGGAAAACCACAGACGGTGGTAGCAACTGGAAAAATTTGAGTGATAAAAAAATAGGCGGCAATATTGGCGCTATTGCAGTAGCCCCTTCCGACGAAAATATTTTGTATGTAGGAGAAGGAGAAAATACCATGAGAGGCAATGTGGCAGAAGGTTTGGGTGGCATGTGGCGTTCTGGTGATGGGGGTAAAACATTTACCAATATTGGTTTAAAAGAAGGTCGTCATATCATTAGAGTGATTGTACATCCGCGTGATCCAAATACCGTTTGGGCCGCAGTGGTGGGTCATTTATTTGGACCTAACACAGAGCGTGGTGTTTATAAAACAACCGATGGCGGTAAAACTTGGAAGCAAACTTTATTTGTAAACAACCAAACCGGTTGTTCTGATTTAGTGATGGAACCAGGTAATCCATCTGTACTTTATGCAGGTATGTGGCGCGTGCAAAGAACACCACATAGCATGGAAAGTGGTGGTGAAGGATCAGGTTTATACAAGAGCACCGATGGTGGTGAAACTTGGGTAAATATTTCTCAAAACAAAGGTCTTCCAAAAGGCGTTTGGGGTATTGTAGGGGTTGCGGTAGCGCCTTCTAATACCGATAAATTGTATGCCATTATTGAAAATGCGGCAGGCGGTATGTTTGTAAGTAATGACGCTGGCGCCACCTGGACATTAACCAGTAGCGATAATAATATTCGCCAGCGTGCATGGTATTATAGTAAAGTATTTGTGTCACCTACCAACGAAAATTTAGTGTACGCGCCTAACGTAAATTTTATGCGAAGTAATGATGGTGGTCGAACATTTACTAGTGTAAACACACCTCATGGTGATCATCACGATTTATGGATTGATCCAAAAAATCCAAACCGTATGATTGTTGCAGATGATGGCGGTGCGCAAGTTAGTTTTGATGGTGGTAATAATTGGAGTACCGAAAACAACCAACCTACTGCTCAAATTTATAGAGTCAGCACAGACAATTCATATCCTTACCGCATTCTTGGTGCTCAACAAGATAATTCTACGATCAGAATAAAAAGTAGAACATCTGGTGCTGGCATCACAGATAAAGATTGGGAATCTACAGCAGGTGCAGAGAGTGGATTTGTTGTTGCAGATCCTTTAAATCCAGACGTGGTATATGGTGGTAACTATGGTGGTTATTTGTCTCGTCTAGATCACCGCACCGGAGAAAACAGAGCCATCAATGTTTGGCCTGATAATCCAATGGGAGCAGGGGCTGACGTGTTAAAGTACCGTTTCCAGTGGAACTTCCCTATCTTTTTTAGTCCGCATAATCCTAAAAAATTATACACGGCGGGTAACCATTTATTTGCCACAGAAAATGAAGGAAAATCATGGGATATGATTAGTCCAGATTTAACCACCAACGATAAATCAAAACAAGGTCCTAGTGGAGGTCCGATTACCAAAGACAACACTTCGGTAGAATATTATTGTACCATTTTTGCAGCAGCAGAATCGGTACTAGAAAAAGATTTATTGTGGACAGGTAGTGATGATGGATTAATTCATGTAAGTAAAGACGGTGGCAAAAATTGGGAAAATGTTACACCGGCAGAAGCTGGCAAACAAATGATGTGGAATTGTATCGAAACAGATCCATTTAAAAAAGGTACTGCGTATTTTGTAGGAACAAAATATAAAATGGATGATTACGCGCCGTATATTTTTAAAACAGAAGACTACGGTAAAACTTGGAAAAAAATTACTGCAGGCATAGATCCAATGCATTTTACAAGAGCACTTCGTGCCGATCATAAGCGCCCAGGTTTATTATATGCAGGTACCGAATTTGGCATGTATATTTCATTTGATGATGGTGCCAATTGGAAAAAGTTTCAACTCAATTTACCTGAAACACCCATCACTGATTTAACCATCAAAGAAAATGACTTGATTGTAGCTACCCAGGGTAGAGCTTTTTGGATCATTGACGATTTAGGTATTGTTCAACAACACCAAGCAGCTAATTATGCTAAAAATATACATGTTTTTGATGCGAACCCGGTGGTAAGATCGGAAGGTGGTGGAAGAAGACGCGGTGGCTTTGGTGGCGGTATGACCGCTAATATGGGTGCCAATCCTGCACTTGGATCTGTAATACATTACTATTTAAAAGGTGTTACCGATAGTAGCAAATTTTCTGTTGCGGTGTTAGATAAGAAAAATAAAGTAATTAGAACGTTTAGTAAAAATTCAAAAGAGCCTCAAGATAAAATTGAATATACCGAAGGTATCAATCAGTTTGAGTGGGATATGAATTATCCTGCGGCTGAGCGCCTAGATGGTTTAATTTTATGGAATGGTGGTGTGGGTACTGTTAAAGCAGCGCCTGGAAAATACACAGCACGTTTTGTATTCCAAAAAGATACGGTGCTAGTACCTTTTGTAATAAAGCCCAATCCTAATTATGCAGCAACAGAAGCAGACCTTGATGAGCAAACTGCTTTTTTATTAAGTGTGCGTGATAAGTTTTCTGAAATACAAAAAGCCATTAAAGATATTAGAGCAGTGCGTTCGCAGGTAAATGAGTTTACTGCAAAATTGGATGGACAAAAAGAGTTAAAAGCCTTTGCTGATTCGGTGGTTAAAAAAATGACAGCTATCGAGGAAACCTTGTACCAAACAAAAGCAAAAAGTGGTCAAGACGTACTTAATTATCCAATCCGTTTAAACGATAAAATTGCAGGACTCTTTAATGTGGTAGCAAGCGGTCAAACAGCGCCAAGCAAACAAGCTAAAGAAGCATTTGCAGATTTAGCAGCGCAATCTGATGTCGCTTTGAACCGTTTAAAAGCTGTGATGGCTTCTGATGTAAAGGCACTCAATCAAATGATTCATGAAAAAATGGTACCAGTAATTGGTATCAAATAAATAAGAATAAAATAAATTATTCATCCAACAAATCGGGGCGGCGTGCTTTTGTACGCTGCACCGATTGTTCGTATCTCCAGGCTTCTACTTTTTTAGGATCACCTTGTAAGAGAACATCCGGTACTTTATCGCCTCTAAATTCGGCGGGCCTGGTATATACGGGGGGTGCTAATAAATTATCCTGAAAAGAATCTGTTAAGGCCGAGGTTTCGTCATTTAATACCCCAGGAATTAAACGGCCTATTGCGTCTACCACCACTGCTGCTGCTAGTTCTCCGCCACTAAGCACATAATCACCAATAGAAATTTCTAGTGTAACGTACTGTTTTCTAATGCGTTCATCGATGCCTTTGTAGTGACCGCAAATAATTAAAATATTGCCTTTTAAGGAGAGTTGATTGGCGGTGCTTTGGTTAAACCTAATACCATCGGGGGTCATAAATATAATTTCATCGTAAAGAGCAGGTGCCTGTAATTCATCAATGGCATTGGCAAGCGTTTCGCATAATATTACCATGCCGGCACCACCGCCATATTGGTAATCATCTATTTGACCATGCTTATTAATGGCCCACTTGCGAAGGCTATGCACGTTTACTTGTAACAGTCCTTTTTCCTGTGCACGTTTCATAATGCTATGTGCAAAAGGGCCTTCTAATAATTCAGGCAGTACCGATAAAATATCAATTTTTAGCATGCTTTATTTTTTATTCCATAAAACCCTCAATATCCCTGCGTTGTTTTTTGGTGGGTCTTCCTATTTTACTCAAACGCTTTCCAGTTTGATACGAAGCCGCTTCATAAGAAACGCGGTCCAGTTCTTCGGGTGGTGTTTGATCTTCGTAATGTAAAATAGCCTCACTATATTGAACTCTTTTTTCTAGCAGTCCTGTTACTTTTACTACCCATCTCCGCGCTTCTGTTTTTACATCGTACACATCACCAAGGTTTACGACTTTGGCTGCTTTTACATTGTCTCCATTACATTTTACTTTTCCTTTACTGCACGCATCACCCGCTTGGCTTCTTGTTTTAAACAACCGAATAGCCCAGAGGTATTTATCTATGCGTAACTTTTCTTTACTTGCTACTTGCATAAAACTGGTGAAAGTATGGAATGGTTTCTATGCCTTTGTAAAAATTGACGATGTCAAATTTTTCGTTGGGGCTATGCAAATTATCGCTGTCTAGTCCAAAGCCCATGAATACAATTTTAAGACCCAGTTCTTTTTCAAATAACGCACAAATAGGGATACTACCACCACCTCTTACAGGTATAGGTTCTTTCCCAAATGTTGCCGTAATAGCGCGCGCAGCAGCTTGGTATTCTTTTGAATGAATAGGGGTCATATAAGGCTCGCCACCATGGTGTTCAGCTGCTTTAACGGTAACACCTGCTGGTGCAATAGAAGTAAAGTAGTTGATAATTTTTTCAGTAATTTTTTGTGACGATTGATTGGGAACCAGTCTACAAGAAATTTTTGCAAATGCCTTAGAAGGTAATACAGTTTTAGCGCCTTCCCCGGTATAGCCACCCCAAATACCATTTACTTCAAGGGTAGGTCTAATGCCTGTTCTTTCGTTACTGCTGTATCCTTTTTCACCCCATAGTTCCGTTACCCCTAAATCTTTTGCATATTCACTCGCATCGAAAGGCGCTTCGGCCATTTTAGCTCTTTCTACGTCCGAAGATTCAACAACGTCGTCATAAAAACCAGGAATAGTAATATGGTTATTTTCGTCGTGACAAGAAGCAATCATTTTAGAAAGCATGGTAATAGGGTTGGCTACTGCACCGCCATACACACCACTATGTAAATCTCTGTTGGGTCCGGTTACTTCAACCTCAATATAGCTAAGTCCGCGAACGCCAATATCGATTGATGGATTTTCCAGGCTTAACATAGAAGTGTCACTAATTAAAATAACGTTTGCGTCAAGTAATGCTTTGTTGGCTTTTACAAAAGTGGCTAAATTAGGACTACCAACTTCTTCTTCTCCCTCTATTAAAAATTTAATATTGGTGGTAAGCGTACCCGTTTGCACCATGGTTTCTAGGGCTTTTACGTGCATGTAAAATTGTCCTTTATCATCGGCAGAACCACGCGCATAAATTTTACCATCCTTTATAACAGGGTCAAAAGGTCCGCTGTTCCATAGTTCCAGTGGATCAGCGGGTTGCACATCATAGTGTCCGTATACAAGAACGGTAGGAAGTGCAGGGTCAATTATTTTCTCGGCGTATACAATGGGGTGTCCTTCGGTAGGATATATTGTTGCTATTGTAGCGCCTGCATCTAGTAAACTTTTTTTAACAGCTTCCGCGCAGGTAAGCATGTCATTTTTATTTTCGGTTCTAGCACTTACACTTGGTATGCGCAGCAGCGCAAGTAATTCTTCTAAAAAACGGTCTTTATTTTTTTCTTGATAATCTTTCCAAACTTGCATATTCTTTTAATTTCTAGGGTTCTAATTGATGTTTTTTATCTGATAGTATATTATCGATGGTCCAAGTTAGTTTCTTTTCAAATGTAGCCTGTCTTTCGGGGCAATTTTTATTGCAAATACCACAACTGATGGCTAAACAACCGTCGGTGTGCACAAAAAGTTCAATAGAGTCACCAAAATGTGATTTAATGAGATCGGATAAACTGTCTATTTCGCGGTGGGCTTCATGAACATTCAAAAACCAAGGCACGGTTAAGTGACAATCGATATGTAAAAGACTGCCGTATTTTATAACGCGTAAATTATGCAGATCAATCCAGTTTTCTACTTTGTTTTTATTAAGTACCCCAATAAATTCATTTAATAAATCTAGGTCAGCTTCATCCATGATACCTGCAAAAGAGGATCTAATAATTTTATAGCCGTTGTAAATAATAAGTAGGCTCATGCCTAATGCAATTATTTTATCCAACCAATATACTTTCCAAATAAGCATAGCCCCAATGCCTGCAACAATAGCAAGGGTAGAGTAGGTATCTATTTGCAAGTGTTTACCGCTTGTTTCAAGTGCTAGTGATTTATTTTTTTTACCAATTCTAATGCAAACAGCACCCGCAAAATAATTAATAATTGCTGTTGCGCTCACTAGCCATAGGCCCATATCAAGTGCATGAAGTGGCTCGGTGCTAAAAAAATTGGTGAGCGTTTCATAAATGATTAAAACGCCAGCAGCAACAATTAAAGTGCCTTCGGCTGCTGCCGAAATGAGTTCCGCTTTACCGTGTCCGTATGGATGATCTACATCTTTTGGTTTAGCTGCCACATATAAACTATAGAGGCCAATAAAACCGGCCACTACATTGACAATACTTTCTAGTGCATCTGTTAATACCGAAAGTGAATGCGTAACAAAGTAGGCCACTGTTTTTACAACTAGCAGCAAAACGCCTAAGCTTGTAATGACAATTTGAACTTTAAAATTCTCTTTCGCTAATTTCACAAATGCGTTTTTAAAACCTACTTAAATGCGCTCTAGGGTATAATGAATGGGACAAGTTTTAGTGAGCATTGCAGATACACCACAATATTTTTCGTGACTTAAACTAACGGCCCTTTTAAATTGATCTAATTGTGATTCATCTACATCTGCTTTATAGACCATGTGAATCACCGAAAATACTTTTGGAATGGTATCGGTTTGTTCGGCAGTGGCTTCGATACATAGTTTTGTAAAAGGCACTTTCATTTTGTTGAGTATTTCCACAACATCGATACCGCTACAGCCACAAAGTGATGCTAACATTAATTTTTTAGGATTCATACCTGAATCTAAACTTCCATTTTCGATGGTGGTGTCTAGTCTTATGGTTTGACCCGTTTCTGAACTGGCATCAAATGCCAAATGACTCACCCAATTTGTTGTTACTTTCATTGTATTTTATTTATTGCATGGCTTTTTCGTACCTGGCTGCTACAAAATCCCAGTTAACCAGGTTATACCAAGCGGTAATATAATCGGCTCTTTTGTTTTGATATTTTAAATAATAAGCATGTTCCCAAACGTCGATACCAAGTAATGGGAAACCTTTAAAAGTGCTTACATCCATGAGTGGGTTGTCTTGATTAGCGGTAGAACCAATGGCTAATTTTTTATCAGCGCCAACAACAAGCCATGCCCATCCACTGCCAAATCGATTTTTTGCAGCGTCTGCAAACTGTGTTTTAAATGCTTCAAATGACCCAAAGCTATTATTGATTGCAGCGGCAAACATACCGGTAGGAACCCCTGCTGGTACTGCTTTCATACACTGCCAAAAAAGTTCGTGGTTATAATGGCCGCCAGCATTGTTGCGCATTTTTACAGAGTAGCTACTTATTTTTTGTAAAACAGTTTCTAAATTGCTATTGGTATCTACGTTTTCGGCAGCAGCTGCATCTTGTAAATTTTTTGCATAACCTGCTGCGTGTTTGCTATAATGAATTTCCATTGTGAGCGCATCAATAAATGGCTCAGTTGCAGTATAAGCATAGGGTAAAGGAAGTTGTGTAAATGATGTGCCAACAAGTGCTGGAGATATGGCTCCTGCTAACATGGGCGTCACTTTATGCATTGAAGCAAACGCATTTAATTGACTACCCGTAACTGCGGCAACCATGGCTGCTTTAACAGTGGTGCCTATAAAATTCCTTCTAGAATTTTTGTTTGAATGTTGCGCTGACATGGTATTAAAATTTAGTTACTTAAAGTTACTTTAAAACTTGCGGGTATAGGCTCGAATTTTAGTAAACATCCGGTAGTAATACTCTTGGTTAAATAGTTGAGCGTCTGCCATAGCTTTAACCACTAAAAAGATACTGATTGGAAGTAAAATAAAGGTAGAAAGCCACATACCCATGAGTGGACTAAGTTGTGCCGATTTCACAAACTTTTCTCCAAACGTATTAAAGAGGTGGAAAATCACAAAAAAGATAATTGCAAAAACCAGGGGTGTACCAAGCCCGCCTTTTCTAATAATGGAACCTAGTGGCGCGCCAATTAAAAAAAGAAGGAGGCATGCTGCCGATAAGGTAAACTTTCGGTGCCACTCAATTTGATGCAGTTGCAGTGAGGTTTGACGCTCTTTATAATCAAGGGCTAAGTAATTCACATTGTTTTTAATACCCGTAACTTGATTGGAAGCACTTTCGATACATTCATTTTGTATAGAATCAGGAATGGCTTCATCAAAATTTTTATAATTTTTTTTAATGCCCGCTTTGGCTGCGGCAGACATCGTCCATCCAGTATCTGTGGTATAGCGTGCAAACCGAATATAGGGGTTTACTTCTTTACGGGTCCTGGCCGTATACATGCTATCCACATTGTTAATTGAATCGATAGCCGTGTTGAGTTGTCTTACGCTTAACATTTTGGGATCGTAAAAACTACTGTCACCACTTTTTTTAAGCTGAAAACTTTTCAAGTCAAATATTTTTTTATACTGCTTAAAACCCAGTCGGATAAATTCTGTTTTTGGAGTACCTCTAATACCTCTCTCTTCGTAGCGCCATCCATTTTTTAAAATAAATTCTAAATACTTTTTATCTTTTGTTACGCGCATGATACCGCTTTCTGCAAAAAGCATATTGTCTTGTAAGCTGTAATTTTTTTCAAATAAAACGATGTCATGAATGACGCTATCGTTTTTTTCTTTTCGACCTAATTTAATAACATAACCATCCAGCTTATCATAAAATACACCTTCTTTGATATCAATGGCTGGTTTTGCAACAATAATATCAAATTTGAGGGTGGCTAGTTTGAGTTGGGTTACAGGTATAATATTATTGGCAAATAAAAAGGCAAGACCACTTAAAAAAATAGTGATTACAACCAGTGGGCGCATAAACCGTATGAGCGGAATACCGGCTGCTTTAATTGCAACCAGTTCAAAGGATTCCCCTAAATTTCCAAATGTCATGATGGAAGAAAAAAGAAGTGCGAGTGGAAGTGCTACCGGCACCCATGACAAAGTAACCAGACCAATTAAATAAAGTAGGGTAGGTAGGTCTAATCCTTTACCCACTAAATCATCGATGTACAACCAAAAAAATTGCATGGTGAGTACAAACAAAGAAATTAGAAAAGCACCAATAAACGGTCCAATAAATGAACGAATAATGAGTATGTCTAATTTTTTAATCAAAGCGCTGCGGATTCTTTTAAAGAAGATAACTTTTGATACGAAGCAGGCGCAGGGAAAATGGAAACCTAGGCACCTAGTCTGTGAAACAGTTCTTTCACTTGGTATTCCCAAAGTTGACTTTGATCCTTGATTTCATTTTTTTCAGCGAAATCTTTGATAATCAAAACCGTTTGGTTTGAAATTTCTGTTTTTTCTATTCTGAATTCGAAGTATTCATTTTTTTCGGAATGAAGCCATTGGTACTTGATAAATTTATCTTGCTCCTTTTCAATCACTTGTGCTTTGTCCGGAACACCGCCACCCCATGAAAAACTAAATTCACCATCCCATTCGTCCACTTTGTCGGCGAACCACTCTTGTAAACCGGCCGGCGTTGATAAAAACTCGAATAAAATCCCAGGAGAGCATCTCACTGGAAATTCTAAGGTAAATAATTGCTTCTTACTCATTACATTGTCTATTTTACTACCCTTGTAGTCACGCAATAATATTAAATAATCTAACCCCGCCAAATGTTTTTTTATACCACTCGTGTAAATCTGCGTGAAATACCTGTTAGCATTCCTGATTTAATGTATATATTATTGATAATCAATTATATATAATAATAACAAGCCAGCGTAATTTTTGCAAATACTTGTCAAAAAATGGTTAAAATTACTTCCACTTCAACCTATATTTGCAGCCCGAGCCATTATTGGCAGGATTTATCAGCGAAAATCAAACTTTTATGTTTCAAGGTTTATCGGAAAAATTAGAAAGTGCGTTTAAGAATTTAAAGGGCGAAGCGCGCATCAATGACCTCAATATTGCCAATACCATTAAAGATATTAGGCGTGCACTTATTGATGCTGACGTTAACTTTAAAATAGCCAAAGAATTTACTGAAAAAGTGAAGGATAAAGCCGTTGGTCAAAAAGTAATCAACGCGGTAAGTCCTGGACAATTGATGGTAAAAATTGTCCAAGATGAATTAACGGAATTGATGGGTGGTGAAGCTGTTCATTTTAATGCCGTTGGAAATCCTGCTGTGATTTTAATTGCCGGTTTACAAGGTAGTGGTAAAACAACTTTTACCGGAAAGCTTGCCAATCATTTAAAAAATAAATTAGGTAAATCACCGCTACTTGTTGCAGCAGACGTTTACCGTCCTGCTGCCATTGATCAACTTGGTGTGCTTGCAGCACAAGTGGGTGTAGAAGTATATTCGGAAATAGGTAATACGGATCCTGTTGCCATTGCAAAAGCAGCTATTGCGCACGCAAAAGCAAACAATAAAAATGTGGTGGTGATTGACACTGCGGGCCGTTTAGCAGTTGATGAAGCGATGATGCTAGAAGTGTCTGCCATCAAGGACGCCGTGCATCCAACCGAAATTTTATTTGTGGTAGATTCCATGACCGGACAAGATGCTGTAAACACAGCTAAAGCATTTAATGACCGACTCGATTTTACCGGTGTTGTACTTACTAAATTAGATGGTGATACAAGAGGTGGTGCGGCACTCACTATTAAGTACACGGTTAATAAACCTATTAAGTTTGTAAGTAGTGGCGAAAAATTAGATACGCTCGATATTTTTTATCCCGACCGTATGGCGCAGCGTATTTTAGGCATGGGTGATATCACATCACTTGTTGAAAAAGCGCAAGCACAATTTGATGAAGTAGAAGCGAAAAAATTAGAAAAGAAAATCAAAAAAAATCAATTTGATTTTCAGGATTTTCTAACACAGTTACAGCAAATTAAAAAAATGGGTAACATCAAAGATTTAATGGGCATGATACCAGGCGTTGGTAAAGCTGTTAAAGATGTTGATATTAATGACGATGCATTTGTGGGTATTGAGGCTATGATTAATTCCATGACGCCTTTTGAGCGCGCCAACCCAGATGCCCTAACACCGAGTAGAAAGCAGCGTATTGCCAAAGGTTCGGGTAAAGAAATTGCGGAAGTAAACGCCTTTATGAAGCAGTTTGATCAGATGAAACAAATGATGAAAATGATGAATAACATGCCAATGGGCGGACGTTTTCCGGGCATGAAAAGGTAGATTTTGCCATTTTTTAGGTCGTTTTTAGGTTTTTTAGCGCCAAAATCACGCAAAATGCCTATATTTGCAACCCTTAACAATATTTCTTAACGCCTATAAATTTCTATTTAACATGGCAGTAAAAATGAGACTACAAAGACACGGTAGTAAAAAAAGACCGTTCTACTTCATCGTAGTAGCCGATGGTCGTGCACCAAGAGACGGTAAGTTCATCCAAAAAATTGGTACTTACAATCCATTAACAGTTCCAGCAACAATCAGTTTAGATCGTGAAAAATCTTTAGATTGGTTAAACAAAGGAGCTCAACCAACAGACACAGTACGTCGTATCCTTTCTTTTAAGGGTGTACTTTATTTAAAGCACTTATTACGTGGCGTAAAGCTTGGTTTATTTGATGAAGCAACAGCGATGACTAAGTTTGAAGCTTGGCACAATGAGCATGAAGCAAATGTTAACCGCAGAAGCGAAGCACACAAATCAGAAGTGCGTGCTAAAAAAGTATACGTTCCTGTTGTTAAAAAAGTAGAAGAAGTAAAAGTAGAAGAAGCGCCGGTTGCAGAACCAGAAGCGCCAGCTGCAGAAGTTGAAACACCTGCAACAGATGCTCCAGAAGCATAATTCTATTACAACCTAATAGTAAACGCCTGCAACGCAAGTTGTGGGCGTTTTTACTTCGGTAATATCCCAATTAATAAATAATTTGCAGTCATGAGTGAATACGTACACATTGGAAAATTGGTGGCCACTTTTGGTGTGAAAGGAGAACTTATTTTAACGCACGGGCTTGGTAAAAAAACAAACCTTAAAGACGTGGAAGTACTTTTTGTAGAAGAACAAAAAGGTTCTTACCTCCCTTATTTTATTAGCGGCTCAAAAGCCAAGGATGAAGCAGAGATGTACGTACAATTTGAAGGCGTAAACTCCAAAGAAGCAGCTGCCCGTTTTGTGTCTCGTCAGGCATGGTTACTAGAAAGTGATTTTAGAAAATTAGCAGGTAAGTCGGCACCCATTGCACTACTTGGTTACGAAGTGATTACCGATGAAGATGAAAATCTAGGACCTATCGAAGAAGTGATAGAACAACCTCACCAGGTGTTATTAAAAATTTCGTTGGAAGGTAATGAAGCACTCATTCCACTGCACGCCGAAAGTTTAGATTCCATTGATCATGATGCTAAAAAAGTATACGTGATTTTACCAGACGGATTATTAGATGTGTATAGGTCATAATTACCATGCAAGCGCCTCAACGTTATATTGCCCATTTTGATTTAGATTCTTTTTTTGTAAGTGTAGAAATGCTGCTAGATCCATCACTACTTGGTAAAGCCGTAGTAGTGGGAGGTAGTAGGGATAGAGGTGTTGTTACCACCTGTAGTTACGAAGCAAGAAAATTTGGTGTGCGTAGTGCCATGCCTATGCGAAAGGCTATGGAATTATGTCCGCACGCTATCATTGTCAAAAGTTCTTACGGGCAATATGCTAAATACTCTGCCTGGGTTACAAATATTATTGCAGCAAATGCACCACTCTACGAGAAAGCATCTATCGATGAATTTTATATTGACTTAACGGGTATGGATACTTTTTTTAATCCACTCGAATGGACCATCAGGCTTCGACAAAACATTATGGATGAAACAGGACTTCCTATTTCGTTTGGACTTGCGACCAATAAGTTGGTGGCAAAAATTGCCACCGATGAAGCAAAGCCCAATGGTTATTTGTTTGTTACTCCCGGAAAAGAAAAAGAATTTTTAGCGCCACTCCCTGTCGAAAAATTAGGCGGCGTAGGAAAAAAATCGCATCAAACCCTTTTAGGACTTGGCATTTATACCATTGGCGATATTTTAAAGTATGATGGGGTGCTATTGGAAAAAGCACTTGGCAAATGGGGTACGCAACTGGTGCGTCAAGCAAATGGTTTAAGTGATTCGGTGGTATCGCCACACCGCGAATCAAAATCTATTTCTGCCGAAAATACTTTTGAAGAAAACACTTTAGACGTAGATATTTTATTAGCGCAACTAGTAGGACAAGCAGAGCGTGTGGCCTATGAACTTAGGCAAGAAAAAAAATACGCTACATGTGTTGCCATCAAATTTAGGAATGCAAATTTTGAAACGAGTACTAGACAAATTACCATTCCTGCTACTATTGCCGATAGCGATATCATAAAAGCGGCCACCGATTTATTTACCAAACTCTATGTGCCAGGAACGATGGTAAGGCTGCTGGGTGTGCGCTTGTCGGGGCTCACAGACACCGGCGCTCAAATTAATTTGTTTGACAACAAAACAGAGCAACATGCGCTGTATGAGGCCATTGATTCCGTAAAAAATAAATTTGGTAAATCTGTATTACGCAAGGCCCGCACCATTAAAAAGCCAGAATAATATTAACTGTCCCATTTACGAAGCTGCTGCAGTAATGCACGTAAATCTTTTGGAATTGGCGCCTCAAAATTAAATGTCTCACTTCCTAATGTAAAAGTTAAGGTATGTGCATGAAGTGCAAGTCTACCCAAAATAGGGCGTTCTTCATCTTCGGCTTTTGAAAGTTTAAATTTCTTTTTTAAAGAAGACAATAAAATAGGTTCGTTGTTGCCATACAAAGAATCACAAGCAATTGGGCTGCCAATATGCTGCATGTGTACACGAATCTGATGCGTTTTTCCAGTATGAATTTGCAGGGAAAGCCAAGCATACTTTTTAAATCTTTCTACTACTTTATAATCTGTTAAAGCCGGTTTGCCTTTTACGTGCGTAATCATTTTTCCATTTTTGCCCGGATGCTCCATAATGGATGCATCCACACTGCCTTCATCATTTACTGGGTTACCTAATACAAGTCCTACATAATGTTTTTCTACATCCCTTCCTTCAAATAATACAGATAGTGCTTGGTGTGCTTCTTCGGTTTTTGCAAACACAATAACGCCACTGGTGTCTTTGTCGAGGCGGTGCACGGTAAAAATATTTCCAAATTGTTGGCGTAGTATTTCTTTTACAGAAATGTCAATGCCAAACCTGTCCGGAATACTCAATAATCCAGATGGTTTGTCAATTACAATAAATGCGTCGTTTTCAAATAATACAGATAAGCGCATCAAAAAATTTTTCTAAAATAAAATAAGGTAAAAATTAAGCTTCTTCTTTTGATTTACGAACAAATGATTTGTTCATGAATTTGAGTAAGCGCACTTCTTTTTCTTGCAAGAAACGGTACTTGCCGCGGTCTACATTTTTTTTAGTAAGGTTGGCAAACATAACGCGGTCTAGTCCTCTAACGTCGTAGCCTAAATGTTCAAATATGCGGCGTACAATTCTGTTACGGCCACTATGAATTTCAATGCCTACCACATTTTTATCTTTTGCATTTGCGTATCCACAAGCGTCGGCTGCCACAAATCCATCTTCTAGTGTAACACCTGCTAATACAGCTTCTAAATCTTTTTTAGCAACGGGTCTATCGAGAGTAACCTCATATATTTTTTTAATTTCAAAAGACGGATGCGTTAATTTTTGTGCGAGTTCACCATCATTGGTGAGTAGTAAAACGCCGGTTGTGTTTCGGTCCAAACGACCTACCGGATATACTCTTTCTGGCGTGGCACCCTTAATAATATCTAGTACTGTTTTACGTCCTTCTGGATCGTTTGCAGTAGTGATATAATCTTTGGGTTTATTCAGTAAAATGTAAACGGCATTTTTTTGAAGGTATACCTGCTTACCTTTTACAATTACTTTATCGGTTTGAGCAACTTTAAAACCAGGTTCAAAAATTTTATCGCCATTCACAACTACTTTACCGCCTTTAACCAGTTCGGCTGCTTCTCTACGACCACATACACCTGCATGCGCAATAAATTTATTGAGCGGCATTTGTTCTGCTGTTTTTAAGGCAATAGGAGCGGGCATACCTGCTACCGGAGTCGCTTGAAACTCTTTACTACCTGAAGTTTTAGCGGGGGTTATAGGTCTTGCAGATCCAGTAGGTCTTGTGCCAGCAGCAGTTGGTCTTGAAGCACCTGCCCTTGGTGTGCGTTCGTCTCTATCCGTTGGCGCGCTTTTGCGCGCGCCCGGCTTTGTTGATTTTTTGAGCGGCTCTGTAACAAGTCCGCGCATTTTATCTTTTTTGCGTTGGCGCATTTCTTCGCCAGCGGCTCTCGCATCTTGTTTGATTTTTTTCTTCTCTTGTCGGAAGGCTTCTTTTACTGCGCTACCTTTTTTCTGGTTCGCAAATTTGCTGAAGTTGTCGGTTCTTTTTTGCATACAATTGTTTTGCTGTTTTTCAACAGGATGTTTGGTAATTATTTACCCTTATTGGCTAGTTGACCACAAGCCGCGTCTATATCTTTACCCCTGCTTCTTCTGAGGCGGGCGTTTACGCGGTTGGCATCTAGGTAATTCATGAAATCTTCGATGCCTTGTTCGTCTGGCTTGGTCATGTTAAATGTATCGATAGGGTTGTATTCGATAATGTTTACAAGGTCTGCGGGCACTTGACGAAATAATTTTACCAGTTCTTCTGCATCTTTTTGAGAATCATTAAAATTCTTAAATAAAATGTATTCGAACGTGATTTCGTTGCCCGTTTGCTTATAAAAATAATTCATGGCATCCACCAAAACCTTGATATTATTGGTTTCGTTGATAGGCATGATTTCATTTCTTTTTTTATCGTTGGCAGCGTGTAATGATAAGGCCAATTTAAATCGTACTTTATCGTCCCCTAGTTTTCTAATTTGTTTAGAAACACCTGCTGTTGAAACCGTAATTCTGCGCGGGCTCATAAAGAGGCCGTCTTCTGCAGAAATGCGCTCAACAGCTTTGAGCACATTGTCGTAGTTGAGCAGGGGTTCGCCCATACCCATAAAAACAATATTGCTTAATTTTTTTTCAAAAATCCTTTCGCTCTCTTTATTGAGTAAAACAACCTGATCATAAATTTCATCGTAGGTTAAATTTCTTTTGCGGTCCATAGTTCCGGTAGCGCAAAATTTGCAACTTAAACTGCAACCAATTTGTGAAGATACGCAGGCTGTTTTTCTTTCTTCGGTAGGAATTAAAACGCCTTCTATAAAATGCTTGTCAAATGTTTTAAACCTAGATTTTACGGTACCATCTTCGCTAACCTGAGTTTTATCGATGGTTAATGCCGGTAAAATAAATGTCTCGTTTAATTTGGCACGTAGTTCTTTGCTCAGGTTGGTCATGTCATCAAAAGAATGCGCATGCTTTTGCCAAAGCCATTCGTGTACCTGTTGAATTCTAAATTTTTTCTCGCCCAGCCCCTCAAAATACGCCGTTAGCTCGCCTAGGCTTAAATGCCTAATATTTGGTAAATCCGTGTTCATAACTGTAAAGATACCTTTAATGCCACTAAAAAGCCCGTTTTGAAGGGGCTTACAATACTTAATTGCTTATTTTTTAGGCTGATAGCATAAAATTAACATGGTTTGGAGCAACAATTTATAGTCTTGATGGTTATATTTGACTACAACTTCTAATTTACAACTATGAAAAAGATCCTTTTATTAAGCACTTTACTTCTTGGCGTTTTTATCTCTATTCAGGCGCAAGACACTACCTTAACACAGTTTACGGGTAAGTTTAAATTTGCCGAAGGTAGCCCAGTTCAGGAGGTTGTGATTAATGCAGACAATGGCACACTTGTTGCTGCTTCTGCAATGGGATCAGTTGTACTTCAAAAGACAGGTGAAGACCAGTATTTTATTGCTGAATATCAGGCACCAGTTATATTCAAGAGAGATAGCAATAAAAAAGTGATTGGACTTTCTATTAGCGTAAGCGGTATGGTATTAGAGGCAGTAAAAGTAGAAGCTGCTTCTTTTGTAGATGAAAAAATCTACTACCTCACGCGTTAATTGGCGCATTTTTCTCAAAACACACTTAAAACAAATACGTTAGTAGGGCTTCTCTGCTAATGGTTTCTTGCGTACCCGTTGTTAAGTTTTTAACAACACAGGTTCCTGCTGCAATTTCTGCTTCGCCAATAATAACAATGTAGCCAATATTCTTTTTTTCGGCGTACTTAAACTGCTTGTCAAATTTTGCTTGTTCATGAAAAATTTCGGCAGCAATACCTCTATTTCTTAATTCTTGTAATAGTAAAAATGCACTGGCGCTTTCGATGGCACCGGTATTAAAAAATAAAACTTTGGTACTGCTCTGAATGGTGTCTGGAAAGGCGTTTAATTCTTCGAGTACATCATAAATACGGTCTACGCCAAAACTAATGCCTACACCTGGAATATCCTTGACACCAAAGAGTCCTGTCAAATCGTTGTAGCGTCCGCCACCACCAATACTGCCCATACTCACACCCAACGCCTTTACTTCAAAAATAATGCCGGTGTAATAATTAAGGCCACGCGCTAATGTAAAATCGGCTACTAAATTGACG
This sequence comes from Sediminibacterium sp., assembly GCA_049418605.1. Classification (GTDB taxonomy): domain Bacteria; phylum Bacteroidota; class Bacteroidia; order Chitinophagales; family Chitinophagaceae; genus Sediminibacterium. The sequence continues at coordinate 74,704 of JBMSJE010000002.1, forward strand.
TTTGGAAAAGCCGTAAAATGTTCAAGTAAAGTGTTGATTTCTTGGAGTCCATCCACGCCTTCTGGAATTTCGCCAATAAGCGCGGTTAACTGATTTATTTTTTCGGTGTTAGAGCCAGTTATTTGCAAATACTTTTCGATGGTAGTAACTTGATTTGCATCAAGGCCGCGCGCACTCAATTCTTCTTTTACTTTTTCAATGCCAATTTTATCCAGCTTATCAATAGCCACCGTAATGTCAATCATTTTGTCGGCGCCGCCACAAATTGCAGCGAGTGCCGCTAAAATTTTTCGGCTATTGATTCTAATTTCTACCGGTAGTTTTAATTTTTCAAATACCGATGCATAAATATGTGTGAGTTCTAATTCATTTAATAAACTGCTACTACCTACCACGTCTGCATCGCACTGGTAAAACTCACGGTATCTCCCTTTTTGTGGACGATCGGCTCTCCAAACCGGTTGCATTTGATAACGCTTAAATGGCATGGTTAACTGTGCGTGGTTCATGGCAACATAACGTGCAAATGGAATGGTTAAATCGTAACGAAGCGCTCTTTCGGTGAGGTCTTTGGTGCTTTTTCCAGCCAATACTTTATCAAAAGCAGCTGTTGCGGCTTCATGTTTTGCCGGGTTATCCAGCCCATTATTTAAAATCTTGAAAATTAGTTTATCTCCCTCTTCACCATATTTGCCCATTAATGTTTCCAAATTTTCCATGGCAGGTGTTTCAAGTGGTTGAAAACCATATAGTTCAAACACTTTTTGGATGGTGTGTAGGATATAATTACGCTTATGAACAACGGCAGCACTAAAATCTCTGGTTCCTTGTGGTAGCGATGGTTTGCTCATAAAATGGGTTGGTTAAGGGTCCAAAGATACTCAATCCTGTAAATTGGTTTTCAAATAGTGGTTGGTTCAAACTAAATCTAACCCTATCTTATTAGGAATCAGCCAATTTATTCAAAATTGAAGCTAAAAATAGCGGGGTCAAATAAAATAATTAAGTAAATTGCTCACCCCATTAAAATCTTTTTGTTAAATGGATAACGATTTTAGGTCTAGACAAGAGAAAAGTTATATTTTGATGCGGAGAATCTATGATTTTTCGATGTCATTGTTAATTTTAGGCATGGCTGTGGTGATGTTTTTTGGAGCAAAACTTGGCATCGTGCAACTCATAGATGTAGCCCCATTATTTAGGTATTTGTTTGGCAGCATTTGTTTATTGTATGGTGGGTTTAGGTTATATAGAGGTATCTATCCAAACTACTAGCCTAAAAAAAGTGTGTATGAAAAAGAAGTGGCGAAACTGGTTAATTGTAAGCTTTGTTTTTTTTACAATGGCTTGCAACAATAAAAACACAAAAATAACTTCGGAAGATTCTCCTACGGCGGGTACTATTCATATCAGCGTAGATGAGAGTTTTAAGCCGGTGATGGAGCAGCAAATTAAAATCCACCATTCGTCTTTTCCGAATACAAAAATTGAAGTCTCTTACAAATCGGAAGCGGATTGTTTTAGAGACTTACAACAAGATAGCACCCGAATGGTGATTGTAGCTAGGGGGCTCAATAAACAGGAGGATACGTTCTTTGAAAATCAATTGTCTTACCCCGTTCAATATGGTGAACTCGCTTATGATGCAGTTGCTATTATTTACAACAGGGCAGGAAAAGACAGTGTATTCAACGTTGAAAAGCTACGTAAAATTTTAAGTGGCCAAACACCTACCACAGTTGTCATGGATGGAAATTCGGCAACTAGTACCGTTCGGTATTTGCGCGATACTATTTTACATGGAGCGCCATTTGGCTCTAATGTAGTAGCCGCAAAAAATAGTGAAGACGTTTTAGCCAAAGTAGCCGAAAGGGCTGATGCTATTGGCTTTGTGGGGCTTAGTTGGATTGGCGATTCTTACAATGCAACGCAACTTGAATACCTTAAAAAAGTAAATCTAGGACTAGTAGAATGTACCAAGTGTGAAGAAAAAGGTTTGTATGCCAGACCTTCGCAGGCAACTATATCAAGAGGTCAGTATGCGCTTTCAAGAGCCGTGTATTATATCTTAAAAGAAAATGCAACAGGGCTTGGAACAGGATTTATGAATTTTATGAGTTTAGAAAGAGGACAATTGATTTTTAGGCGCGCAAGTTTGGTCCCCGCAAAAATGGGATTTAGCAGGCGCACGGGAACAATAAAAAACGCAGATTAAAAACAACTATAAAAACCGACAAATGAAGAAGATCGTTTCTTTGATGGTAACAGCATTTTTAGCTGTTCAGTGTTTGATGGCTCAAGTTTCGGAAGGAATTAGACATCTCGATTATGAAAAATACAAGAGCGCACGTACGTCGTTAAAGGCTGCGTATGACGCCAATTCAAAAGACCCACAAGTGGTGTATTGGTATGGCCAAGCACTGATTGTTTCTGAAGTTGGTGAAACGCCAAAGCCAGAAGATGTAAACAGTGCAAAAGCGGTGTACCAAAAAGGCATCCAGGATCTTCCCAATGATCCACTACTTGTAGTAGGTTTAGCCCATATCGAACTTTTACAAGGCGGCGATATCAATAGTATCAAACAAAAGTTTGAGCAGGCTATTACTACTGCCACGGTAACCAAAGGGAAATTGAAGGGTCGTGTAAATAGTGCCGTATTAAATGCCATTGGTCGAGCTAACGCTAGCGTAGGTGCTAACCAAGGCGATCATGTATATGCCATCGAAAAGCTAAAACTTGCTGCTGAGCAGGAATTAGCCCCAGCTGATGTATTTGTAAACATTGGTATCAACTATTTAAGAATGGGTGGTGAGAACGGTGGTGAAGCTGTGAAAGCATTTACAGAAGCAGCTGCTCGTGATCCCAAAAATGCACGTGCGAATTATAGAATTGGTAAAATTTATCAGTCGCAAAACAACAAGGAATTATTTGAAGAATTTTTCAATAAAGCCATTGCTTCCGATCCTAGTTTTCCTCCGGTATACTATGCACTTTACCGTTACTACTCTGATAAAGATGTAAACAGAGCTAAAGATTATTTAGACAAGTTTGTTAGCACCGCAGATAAAGATCCACGTAACGAAATTTTATTTGCCGACTATTTATTTAGAGCCGGAAAATATGCAGAGTCTTTAGCAAAACTAAAAGAATTAGAAGCAGGACTTGGTATAGCACAAGTGCCACGTATTGCGGTTGTTTATGCCTACAACTACGACCGTTTAGGCGATTCTGTTCAAGCTAAAACTTACATCCAAGGATTCCTCGATAAGGCTGCTGCTATTGACATTCAGCCCGCCGACTATGAACTTGGTGTAAAAGTATTAACCAAGTTTCCGGGTAGCGAAGCGCAGGCTTCTGCATATATCGAAAAGGCCATTTCACTCGATACCGTTAAACAAAATAAAATGGCGTACATGAGTACCGCTGCTGAAATTTTTGGTCGCGCAAAAGCATATGGTGAGCAGTTAAAATGGATGAAGCGTCAACTAGAAATGAAAGGTGCTTTAACAGAAGCAGATCATTACAAATTGTCAAACACAGCATTTAGTGCGGGCGCTTTTGCAGAAACACTTGAATATGCAAGAGCCTATATGGCCGCTTTTCCGGACAAGCCACAGCCGTATGGTTTTTTTAAGCGTGCTGCTTTAAAAAGTACCACGGATACTGCACAAATTGTAACCTTACTCGATGAATTAGATGCCGTATATACCAAAATTGGTGTAGACAAGTTTAAAAAAGAGATTTTTGTGAATGCTTACTTTAAATTGGTGTACTATGTTGGAGCGTTTAACACCCTCAAAAAGAGTCCTGATTTTAAAGTAAAATCTGATGGTACACGTACCGCAGTTGTTGACCAATTTTTAGCGACTTGTCAAAAAGCGTTAAACATTACAGATCAAATGATTGCTTTATATCCTGATGCAGCAGATGAAAACAATAAATTTGCATCTGAACAACGTACTGCCATTCAAAAAAATATCGATTATTACTCTAAACCACAAGGCAAAACAGCAGCTGCCCCAGCTAAAAATGGCTAAACTGCTATTTCCATTAAAATAATGCTAAAAAAGACTCCCCAAATTGGGGAGTTTTTCGTTTATATCCCTACTGTGGTGTATTTTTGCGGCGACTAAAACAAGTATATGACTTGGAGTACCTTTTTGATGGATGCATCTGCTTCCAATCTCGCCTCTAACTACCTTCCAATTGGCATTCAATTAATTTTTGCTGCTGGCTTTGTGGCCACTATGATTGGTGTATCGCAATGGGTAGGACCTAAACGAAATACTTCAGATAAATTAGAAAACTTTGCGAGTGGCATTGAGACCCACGGTGATGCAAGACAGCCTATGGCTATTAAGTATTTTTTGGTCGCTATTTTATTTGTTTTGTTTGATGTAGAAGTTATTTTCTTCTATCCATATGCAGTAAATTTTAGAGAACTAGGATGGGCTGGATATAGCGCTGTGCTTATGTTTGTAGGCTTTTTCTTAGTAGGCTTTATTTACATTATCAAAAAGGGTGCACTTACTTGGGAAGATTAATTTTAATATAAAAACTATGTCACGTCCAGTACGATTTAATACCTCACCTATTTTAGCTTCCACAGCTGACGCAGTGGGTGCCGTAGAAGCGCCTCCGGGATTTACAGGCGAAGGTTTTTTTACCACACAGCTTAGTAGTGTGGTGGGTCTTGCGCGTAAAAATTCGATATGGCCTCTACCATTTGCCACTTCATGTTGTGGTATTGAGTTTATGGCAACCATGGGCTCGCATTACGACCTTTCTAGGTTTGGTTCTGAGCGTGTGGGTTTTTCACCACGCCAATGTGACCTACTTATGGTGATGGGTACCATCGCAAAAAAAATGGGACCTGTACTTCGTCAGGTATACTTGCAAATGGCTGAACCGCGTTGGGTAATTGCCATTGGTGCTTGCGCTTCAAGCGGTGGCATATTTGATACCTACAGTGTGTTACAAGGTATTGACCAAGTAATTCCGGTAGACGTGTACGTTCCTGGCTGTCCGCCAAGACCAGAAGCTATTTTAGATGGCTTTATGAAGATTCAGGATTTAGTGGGTGAAGAAAGTATTCGTCGTAGACATTCTGAGCAGTACAAAACATTATTAAACTCTTACGGTATTCAATAATCAAGTATGGCACTTACCAACCAATACATTCAAGAAAAGCTGCAAGAAAAATTTGGAGACCTTGTTTCTAATTTTGAAGAATCGTATGGCCAATTAAGTTTTGAAGCAACGGCTGCAAACAATTTAAAAGTGTTGCAGTTTTTGTATGATGAACCTAGTTTACAATTTCAATTTTTAACGGATTTGTGTGGCGTAAACTTTCCAGATGATGCTGGACGCGAAATTTCTGTGGTATATCACCTACACAACCTTACAGAAAATGTGCGTCTTCGTTTTAAAATATTTGTTCCTGTTGCAGCGCCAGATGTTTTTACGGCCTGCAATTTATTTTCAAGTGCCAATTGGATGGAGCGCGAAACCTACGATTTCTACGGGGTTAATTTTGTTGGCCACCCTAACTTAATTAGAATTTTAAATGTAGATGAGATGGATTATTTCCCACTCAGAAAAGAATATCCTTTAGAAGATCAAACAAGAATTGATAAAGACGACGAAATGTTTGGAAGAGGATAATCACAAAAAATTAAAAGACATGTTAGCGCATCAACAACATCATATCACACTGCCAGAAGGCTCTATCGAAAAACAAACAACTACTTTAAACGTAGGCCCTACACACCCTGCTACGCACGGTGTATTCCAAAATATTATGGAGCTTGATGGGGAGCGCATTGTTTCGACAGAGCAAACGGTAGGATACATTCACCGCGCTTTTGAAAAATTAGCTGAGCGCAGACCATTATATCAAATTACACCCATTACCGATCGTTTAAATTATTGCAGTAGCCCTATTAATAACATGGGATGGCACTTAACCTGCGAAAAGTTTTTAGGGGTTGAGACACCAAAGCGTGTCGATTATTTGCGCGTGATTATTATGGAGCTTGCGCGTATATCTGATCACTTAATTTGTAACTCTATTGTGGGTGTGGATACAGGGGCGTATACTGGCTTTTTGTATGTAATGCAATACCGTGAATTAATTTATGAAATATATGAAGAAGTATGTGGGTCCCGCCTTACTACTAATATTGGGCGTATTGGCGGTTTTGAAAGGAATTTCACAAATACAGCGTTTGAAAAACTCGAAAAATTCTTAAAAGAATATCCAAAAGTTTTAAAAGAGTTTGAAAATCTTTTTGCGCGCAACCGAATTTTTATGGAACGTACCATTGGTGGTGGCGCTATTAGTGCAGAGCGTGCATTAAACTATGGATTTACAGGCCCTAACTTACGCGCAGCCGGTGTAGATTATGATGTGCGTGTGCACCAACCATATAGCAGTTATCAAGATTTTGATTTTACCATTCCAGTTGGTAAAACAGGTGATAATTACGACCGCTTTTTAGTGCGTAACCAAGAAATGTGGCAGAGCTTACGCATTATCGAGCAGGCTTACAAAAAAGTACAAGCATTCAAAGGCGCCGACGCGGATATTTTCCACGCCGATGTTCCAGAATATTACCTTCCTAAAAAAGAAGACGTCTATACAAAAATGGAGTCTTTGATTTGGCACTTTAAAATTGTGATGGGTGAAGTAGACATGCCTAAGGGAGAAATATACAACGCCGTAGAAGGTGGTAACGGTGAACTTGGTTTTTATTTGGTGAGTGATGGTGGTAGAACACCATTCCGTCTACATTTTAGAAGACCATGTTTCATTTATTATCAAGCATACCCAGAGTTAATTACAGGTGGTATGTTAAGTGATGCAATTGTAACAATGAGTAGTCTTAATTTAATTGCGGGCGAGTTAGACGCATAAAATAATAGCACAATGGTAAAATTTTCTGAAGCACAATTAGCAGAGTTTAACAGGCTTGTAGCACGTTATCCGGAAGGGAAACAAAAGAGTGCGCTCCTGCCTGTTTTACATTTAGCGCAAGATAGTTTTGGTGGTTGGTTAAGCACTGAAACAATGGATTATGTTGCGGAGCTATTAAGCATAACGCCAATCGAAGTGTATGAGGTAGCAACGTTTTATAGTATGTACAATACCAAGCCAGTTGGTAAATATATGTTTGAGGTTTGTCAGACTGGGCCGTGTATGTTACGTGGTAGTGATGATATTATCGCTTACATCGAAAAAACATTAGGTATTAAACCAGGTGAAACAACAGCCGATGGTTTATTTACTTTAAAAACTGTAGAGTGTTTAGGTGCTTGTGGTTATGCACCTATGATGCAACTTGGTAAACATTACCGTGAACATTTAACCAAAGAAAAAGTAGACGCTATCATTGACGAATGCAAAAAAATGCAGGCGTACTCAACTAGAAATATATGAGTGTAAAATTATTATTAGCAAAAGCACATGTTGAGGGTATTAGAGGTTTTGACGTGTATAGACGCGAAGGTGGTTACCAAAGCGTAGAAAAAGCGTTGAAGCAAATGAACCCCGAAAGCATTGTGGAAGAGGTTAAAAAAAGTGGTTTGCGTGGTAGAGGTGGAGCGGGTTTCCCTGCTGGTATGAAGTGGAGTTTTATTGCAAAGCCAGAAGGGGTGCCACGTCACCTCGTGTGTAATGCAGATGAGAGTGAGCCTGGTACTTTTAAAGACCGTTACCTCATGGAATTTATTCCGCATTTACTAATTGAAGGTTTGATTGTATCAAGCTTTGCACTTGGAAGTAACGATACCTACATTTATATCCGTGGTGAGTATGCATGGATTGTTGATATTTTAGAAGACGCTATCAATGAAGCAAAAGCAAATGGCTTTTTAGGAAAAAATATTTTAGGTACTGGTTTTGATTGTGAAATTCATGTGCAGCGTGGCGCTGGTGCGTATATCTGTGGTGAAGAAACGGCACTTATCGAATCATTAGAAGGTAAGCGTGGTAACCCGCGTATCAAGCCGCCGTTCCCTGCTATTCAGGGTGTATGGCAAAGACCAACAGTGGTAAACAACGTAGAAACTTTAGCAGCTGTTGTGCCCATCATTAACATGGGTGGAGAGGAGTATGCTAAAATTGGCGTTGGAAAATCTACGGGCACCAAATTAATTTCTGCATGTGGTAATATTAATAAGCCAGGTGTGTATGAAATAGACATGACTATATCGGTAGAAGACTTTATTTACTCCGATGAATATTGTGGTGGTATTGCCAATGGTAAAAAATTAAAAGCTTGTATTCCGGGTGGATCATCAGTGCCTATTTTACCAGCTAACTTATTATTAAAAACAGCAAAGGGCGAAACACGTTACATGAACTACGAAAGTTTAAGTGATGGTGGTTTTGCATCAGGCTCTATGATGGGTTCTGGTGGCTTTATTGTTTTAGATGAAGACCAATGTATTGTGCGCAACACATTATCACTTGCTCGTTTTTACAGACATGAAAGTTGTGGTCAGTGCTCACCATGTCGTGAAGGAACAGGATGGATGGAAAAAATATTACACAACATCGAATATGGTAAAGGCAAAATTTCTGACATTGACCTACTTTGGGATATTCAAAGAAAAATTGAAGGCAATACCATTTGTCCATTAGGAGACGCTGCGGCCTGGCCGGTAGCAGCTGCTATTAGACATTTTAGAGATGAATTTGAGTGGCATGTAAACAATCCGCTCGAAGCACAAGAAAAAAATTATGGTTTAGCGCATTATGCAGATCCTATTCATGTGCCAGTAACCGCTTAATAAAGTAACGTATGTCCGAACAACAACTTTTTAAAGTAACCATCGATAACATTACCATTGAAGTACCAGCCGGTACTACAATTTTAAATGCTGCAAGACAAATTGGAGGCGACGTTACGCCACCAGCTATGTGTTATTACAGCAAGCTAGAAGGTAGTGGTGGTAAGTGTCGTACCTGTTTAGTAGAAGTAAGCAAGGGTTCCGAAAAAGACCCACGCCCAATGCCTAAACTGATTGCTTCTTGCCGAACCACTGTTATGGATGGCATGGAAGTAAAAAATATCACCAGTGAAAAAGTAATTGATGCGCGTGCTGGTGTTGTTGAGTTTTTGTTACTCAACCATCCACTTGATTGTCCTATTTGTGATCAGGCAGGTGAGTGTCATTTACAAGATTTAAGTTACGATCATGGTAAAGAAGGTACACGTTACGAATTTGAGCGTCGTACTTTTAAAAAGCATGATTTAGGTCCGTATATACAATTACACATGACGCGTTGTATATTATGTTACCGTTGTGTTTTCACTGCCGATCAGTTATCTAAGCAGCGTTCACATGGTGTACTCGATAGAGGTGACCATGCACAAATTGCAACCTTCATCGAAAAAAGTTTAGACAACGAATTTATTGGCAACGTTATTGACGTTTGTCCAGTTGGTGCGTTAACAGATAAAACATTCCGCTTTAAAAATCGTGTTTGGTTTTTAAAACCAATGGATGCGCACCGCGATTGTCCTACCTGTTCTGGTAAAGTAACACTTTGGAACAGAGGCGATGAGGTATACCGCGTAACGGCGCGTAAAGACAAATGGGGTGAAGTAGAAGATTGGATTTGTAATACTTGCCGCTTCGAAACTAAAAATACATCGGACTGGGTTATTGAAGGACCTCGTGCCATTGATAGACATTCTGTTATTGCACAAGGGCACTACCAAGGTTCTGTGGGGATGCACAAGCCTACCGAAACTTTTGCTGCTGTAAATGCTGGACGAGCGCCACATTTATTAATGGATATTCATAGTGTGAGTGAAGTAAACAAAGATTCATCTTTATAAATTAGATCAAGACATGACACTACTTGCTGTAGATTGGCTTTTAATCATCGAAAAATTAGTACTCATTGCAATCATTGTGTTTGCAAGCCTGGGTATTGCATTATATACCACTTTTGCAGAAAGAAAAGTGGCGGCTGTATTACAAGATCGTCCAGGACCTAATAGGGCTGGACCTTTTGGACTACTACAACCTTTTGCCGATGGATTAAAACTCATCATGAAAGAAGAAATTATTCCTACAAGTTCTAATAAAGCATTGTTTGTTTTAGGCCCAGGTCTTGCCATGACAGCGGCGCTCATGACTTGTTCTGTGATTCCTTGGAGCAGTCATATCGAAATCTTTGATCGCAAAGTAGATTTACAAATTGCAGATATCAATATTGGTATCTTATACATTTTTGGTGTGGTAAGTATGGGTGTGTATGGTATGATGATTGGTGGTTGGGCGTCTAACAATAAGTTTTCTTTAATGGCAGCACTTCGTGGTGCATCACAAGCCATTAGTTATGAACTTGCGATGGGTTTATCACTTATTGCTGTTTTAATGCTTTCAGGTTCTTTAAGTTTAAAAACAATTGTGGATGGTCAAATGGCTGCCGGTAGTTACTGGAATATTGTATACCAACCTCTTGGTTTTATTATCTTTTTTGTTTGTGCACTTGCAGAGTGTAACAGAACACCTTTTGATTTACCAGAAGCAGAAAACGAATTAAACTTTGGTTACCACCAGGAGTATTCTTCTATGAAACTGGGTTTCTATTTATTTTCGGAATATATTAATATGATTATGAGTAGTGCGGTTATGGCATCACTTTATTTTGGTGGTTTTGACGTTCCGTTTTTAGATGAAAGTACACTGGCTCCAAACATTGCAGCACTTATTGGTGTAGCAGCGTTATTGACTAAAATTGCGATTTTCATTTTTGTATTTATGTGGATTCGTTGGACGGTTCCACGTTTTAGATATGATCAGCTCATGAATTTGGGTTGGAAAACAATGATTCCACTTGCACTATTTAACATGCTTGTTACGGGTGCACTAATATTATTAAAAGCAGGGGTTTAATATTCATTATTAATTGATTTAGCTATGCAGGCATTAACCAATAGAGCACAGGAAGTATCCAGAAAGCCCATGACATTTATGGAGCGCTTATACATTCCTAGTATTTTAAAAGGAATGGCTATTACATTTAGCCACATTTTTAAAAAGCAACCTACCATCCGTTATCCCGAGCAAAAACGTGAGTTTAGTCCGGTGTTTAGAGGGCTACATGTTTTAAACAGAGATGAAGAAGGTAGAGAGCGTTGCACGGCTTGTGGGCTTTGTGCGGTGGCATGTCCTGCCGAAGCTATTACCATGGAAGCTGCAGAGCGTGAAGTGGGTCAAGAAAATTTATACCGCGAAGAAAAATATGCGGCTAAGTATGAGATTAATATGTTGCGCTGTATTTTTTGTGGTCTTTGTGAAGAAGCTTGTCCAAAAGACGCGATTTATTTAAGTGAAACTTTTGCGCCTGCTA
>JBMSJE010000003.1:0-77797 GCA_049418605.1 Sediminibacterium sp.
TTGCTGTTGCTTTAGAGGATATGCATCCTAGCAGACCCCTCACCCACGATTTACTCAAAAACTTTATGACGGCTTTTCATGTAGAGCTTCAAGAGATCATCATTAACGATTTACAAGAAGGCATATTTTATGCCAAATTGGTTTGCTTTACCGACCATGATACCATCGAAATAGATTCCCGTACTTCCGATGCCCTTGCATTAGCCGTTCGTTTTGGATGCCCTATTTATACCTATGAGCATATTTTAGACAATGCAGGTATTTTAATGGATGAAGGCGGGGTAAGTAAACAAAAAATTGAAGCCGTTGGTAAAGAGCAGCCTTTTGAGGAACAAGACGATATTACCAAATTAGACATCATTGCATTAGAACAATTATTACAAGAGGTTTTAGAAAGCGAGGATTATATTAGAGCCATTGCTATTCGTGACGAAATCAATAAAAGGAAAACGAAATGATTTGTTTTCCATCCTGTAAAATCAATCTAGGTTTACGTATCACAGAAAAAAGAGCGGATGGATTTCATGCATTAGAAACCGTTTTTTACCCAATCAAATTAACGGATGCACTTGAAATCATTATTGAACCAGAAACCAGTGTAGCACCCATAACATTTTCAAGTTCTGGCCTTGCTATTAAAGGCGATCCTACCGATAATTTATGTTACAAGGCTTACTACCTTTTAAAAAAGGTTTATCCGAGCATCCCTAATATTAAAATGCATTTGCATAAAACTATTCCAATGGGTGCAGGACTTGGAGGCGGATCATCGGATGGTGCATTTACACTTGTAACACTCAATCAACTATTTAATTTACAGTTATCGGAGCAAGTGCTATTAGACTATGCATTACAACTAGGTAGTGATTGTCCTTTTTTTATTATCAACACGCCAGCATTTGCAACAGGCAGGGGTGAAATTTTAACACCAACAAGTGTAAACCTAAGTGCATACTCAATCGTTATTGTAAATCCAGGCATTGCCATTTCCACTAAACTTGCTTTTTCATTGATTACTCCAAAAGTTCCCGATAACAATTTAGCGGCCGTCATTCAACAACCTATATCTACTTGGAAGGATGAACTCATCAATGATTTTGAACAACCTATTTTTAATTCCTTTCCTGAATTAGCCAACATCAAAGATACACTCTACCAAAAAGGCGCGGTATATGCATCTATGACAGGCACTGGTAGCACTGTCTATGGAATTTTTCCCACATCCCTTATAGATTCGTTGTCCTTTAATTTTCCTTCACATTATTTTATTGCTACTGCTTCTTAAATAAATAAACTATCGTTTGTTTGTATCATCACGCTACGAATCAATCAACGATTGTTGATATCTCATTTTTATTTTCGTTATTTTTTTATTATTTTACGATTACGATTGCCTGCCATAGATTATTTTATTCCTGAACTTTAACTTGGGTTAACATGCTTGTTTCTAAAAACAACCAGGGGTTGTATGATCCCGCTTTTGAACATGATGCATGCGGCATTGGCTTTGTTGCTAACATTAAAGGTATTAAGTCACATCAAAATATTTCTGATGCCCTAACCGTATTAGAAAATATGGAACACCGCGGCGCTTCCGGTTTCGAAAAAAACACTGGAGATGGCGCTGGTCTTATGATTCAAATACCGCACGAGTTTTTCTTTGATGAATGCATTAAACTTGGCGCCCACCTACCCAATTATGGCAAGTATGCTGTGGGTGTTTTATTTTTTCCAAAAGACAGTGCGTTAAAACAGGAATGTCGAGAAATATTTGATAGAGCCGCCGAAAAATTAGGACTCGAAATTATCACCTACCGTGAAGTGCCTGTAAATACAAAAGATATTGGTCAAACAGCACTATCTGTAGAACCAAGTATGGAGCATGTATTTATCAAATGCCCCGATGACATTGAAACCCCAGAAGTTTTTGAACGGAAGTTGTTTGTACTTAAAAACTACGCAACACATACCATTAACAACAGCATTAAAAAAGACGAAATTGGTTTTTATATTGCGTCTCTTTCCTACAAAACAATTATTTACAAAGGACAACTAACCAGCTTACAGGTTCGTGATTATTTTACCGATTTAAACGATAAGCGGGTATTATCGGCGTTTGGTCTTGTACACTCAAGATTTGCAACCAACACCTTCCCTTCTTGGAAATTAGCACAGCCTTTTAGATATATCGCACACAACGGTGAAATTAATACCCTGCAAGGAAATTTAAACTGGCTGCGCGCTGGCGAAAAAGGGTTTAGCACCCCCAATTTTTCGAAAGAAGAAATGGACATGTTATTACCTATTGTTACATCCGGGCAATCCGACTCGGCTTGTCTCGATAACATGATTGAGCTTTTATTTATGAGTGGTAGATCATTGCCGCATGTAATGATGATGCTAATACCAGAAGCCTGGGATGGTAATGAAAGTATGGATGCCACTAAAAAAGCATTTTACGAATACCATGCCTGTTTTATGGAACCATGGGATGGCCCTGCTTCTATTTCATTTACCGATGGCAATATGATTGGCGCTACACTAGACAGAAACGGACTTAGACCTTCAAGATATTGTGTCACAAATGATGATCGTGTAATTATGGCATCCGAAACGGGTGTACTTCCCATTGACCCTTCAACAGTTATAGAAAAAGGCCGACTACAACCTGGAAAAATGTTTATAGTAGATATGGAACAAGGTCGCATCATTAGTGATGACGAGTTAAAACAAAAAATTTGTAGTCAGCAACCCTATGGCGATTGGCTCAACCAGTATAAAATTAAATTAGAAGAACTACCTGAGCCTCGCGTTATGTTTACGCACCTCGAGCCCGATCAGGTATTCAAATACCAAAAGGTTTTTGGATATTCTACCGAAGATTTAAATACCATTATTGCACCAATGGCACTGGATGGTAAAGAACCTATTGGTTCCATGGGTACCGATACACCACTTGCAGTTTTGAGTGATCAACCACAACATTTAAGTAGTTATTTTAAACAATTATTTGCGCAAGTAACCAACCCACCAATCGATCCCATTAGAGAACGCATGGTTATGTCACTTGCCTCATTTGCTGGCAGTAATGCCAATATATTATCGGAAGATCCACTAGCCTGTCACTGCGTTGCGTTAAAGCATCCGATTTTAACCAACCATAATTTGGAAAAAATTAGAAGTATTGACACCGGTATATTCCAAGCTAAAACATTACAAACTTATTTTAGAGCAGACAATAAACCTGGCTCTTTAAAAGCAGGACTAGACAGGCTTTGCCGTTACGCCGTAGACGCCGTTGAAGATGGTTTTGAAGTTATTATTTTAACAGATAGAGCGATCGATTCGGATCATGCACCCATTCCTTCATTACTAGCTACAGCTGCCGTTCACCACCACCTAATTAGAAAAGGCTACCGTGGACAAGTGGGTATCATTGTTGAAGCGGGTGACATTTGGGAGGTACATCATTTTGCATGTCTTGTTGCCTTTGGTGCCACAGCCATCAACCCATATCTAGCACTTTCTAGTATTAGAGACATGAAAATTTCCGGGAAACTAGATACCACACTAGAAATTGACAAGCTCAAAAAAAACTTCATAAAAGCGGTTAATGATGGACTTTTAAAAGTCTTTTCAAAAATGGGCATCTCTACTTTACAATCTTATCAAGGCGCACAAATATTTGAAATTATTGGACTCAATAAAAAAGTAGTAGATCATTATTTTACAGGCGCTACGTCACGTATTGAGGGTATGGGACTCGACGAAATAGCAAAAGAAATAATGGCCAAACATTATTTTGCATTTCCTAAAAAACAAATTTCTGTTAACCGTTTAACTGTGGGTGGTGTATACCAATGGAAACGTAAAGGTGAATTTCATTTGTTTAATCCGCAAACCATTCACTTATTACAACATGCTACAAAGTCTAACGATTTTGAAGTATATAAAAAATACGCAAAGCTCATTAACGATCAATCCGAAAAAGCAGCAACACTTAGGAGCCAATTTAAATTTAAAAAAACTAGACCTAGTATTTCTATTGATGAAGTAGAACCTGCTACAAATATTTACAAACGTTTTGCAACAGGTGCCATGTCATTTGGTTCTATATCTTGGGAAGCCCATACTACCCTTGCCATAGCCATGAACCGTTTAGGTGGCAAAAGTAACACCGGTGAAGGTGGAGAAGACGAACAGCGTTATACGCCACTCGCAAATGGCGATTCGATGCGCTCATCTATTAAGCAGGTTGCTAGTGCAAGATTTGGCGTAGATAGTTATTATTTAACCGAAGCCGACGAATTACAAATTAAAATGGCACAGGGTGCCAAGCCTGGCGAAGGTGGTCAACTACCAGGTCATAAAGTAGATGATTGGATTGGTAAAACAAGAAATGCAACACCTGGTGTTGGATTAATTTCACCGCCACCCCACCACGATATATATTCTATCGAAGATTTATCTCAATTAATATTCGATTTAAAAAATGCAAACCGAGCAGCCCGCATCAATGTAAAGCTGGTATCAAAAGCAGGTGTGGGAACCATTGCAGCAGGAGTGGCAAAAGCAAAGGCCGACGTTGTACTTATAGCAGGTCATGACGGTGGTACGGGCGCCTCTCCTATTAGTTCTATCAAACATACAGGACTTCCTTGGGAGCTAGGCCTCGCCGAAACACATCAAACACTGGTTAAAAATAAATTACGATCTAGAATTACGGTACAGGCAGATGGTCAAATGAAAACGGGTAGAGATATTGCTATTGCTACACTACTTGGTGCCGAAGAATGGGGCGTTGCCACAGCTGCACTAATTGTAGAAGGTTGTATTATGATGCGCAAATGCCATGTAAACACCTGTCCTGTTGGCGTTGCTACACAGGATCCTGAATTACGCAAACGTTTTACCGGAGATCCTGATCATGTGGTTAACTTTTTTACATTTATCACGCAAGAGCTCCGAGAAATTATGGCGGAGCTAGGCTTTAAAACCATTGATGAAATGGTAGGCCAAGTAGATGCACTTGAAATGCGAGACGATATTACACATTGGAAGTATAGTAAACTAGATTTATCGAGTATTTTATATAAAGAACCCGCAGATGCTTCTACTGGATTGTACAAACAAGAAGCACAGGATCATGAACTTTCAAATGTGTTGGATTGGAAATTATTAGAAGCCGCAAAAGAAGCCATTGCAAATGGTACAAAAGTAAAAGCTGCGTTTCCAATCACTAATATTGATAGAACTACGGGGACTATTTTATCCAACGAAATCACTAAAAAATATAAAGCGGCTGGACTCCCTGATGGAACCATTCATTTTTCATTTACAGGAACAGCAGGCCAAAGCTTTGGTGCCTTTAACACAAAAGGTGTTACCCTAGAAATTGAAGGTGATGCCAATGATTATTTTGGCAAAGGACTTAGCGGTGCAAACCTCATTATTTATCCAAGTAAGCAGGCAACATTTGTTGCAGAGCATAATAGTATTATTGGAAACGTTGCACTTTATGGCGCTACATCTGGTACGGCTTTTATTAGAGGTAAAGCTGGTGAACGTTTTGCTGTAAGAAATTCTGGTGCACAAGTAGTTGTTGAAGGCGTAGGCGATCATGGATGCGAATACATGACTGGTGGAACGGCCATTATACTTGGAGAAACTGGCCGAAACTTTGCTGCTGGCATGAGCGGTGGCATTGCTTATATCTATGATACGGCTGGTAGTTTTGCAGATAAATGCAATACAGAAATGGTGGATCTAGATCCATTAAATGAAGCGGATAAAAAATACTTACACAGGATGATTGGACAGCACGCTTCTTTAACAGAAAGTAAAGTGGCAGGTTTTATTATGTCTGATTTTGACAACCAACTAGCACATTTTGTAAAAGTATTCCCAAGAGATTATAAAGCAGTGCTGTTACAAAAAGAAAAAAACAATCAAAAAGCGATTTAAATTTTTTATAGATGGGTAAGCCTACCGGATTTATTGAATTTACAAGAGAGTTGCCAACTAAAAGGGCGCCACAAGAAAGAATTAAAGACTACAATGAATTTGTAGAAAAATATTCCGATCAAAAATTAAAAGAGCAATCGGGAAGATG
The DNA here is from genome assembly GCA_049418605.1 of Sediminibacterium sp. Taxonomy (GTDB): domain Bacteria; phylum Bacteroidota; class Bacteroidia; order Chitinophagales; family Chitinophagaceae; genus Sediminibacterium. The sequence goes on from JBMSJE010000003.1 coordinate 6,113, forward strand.
CATGAACTGTGGTGTTCCCTTTTGTCACAACGGATGTCCACTTGGCAATATCATTCCTGAATTTAATGACGCTGTATACAATAGCAATTGGGAAGAAGCTTACGAATTATTAAGTGTAACTAATAATTTCCCAGAGTTTACAGGACGCATTTGTCCTGCACCTTGTGAGAGTGCATGTGTACTTGGCATCAATCAACCAGCTATTGCTATCGAAGAAATTGAAAAGCATATTATTGAAATAGCGTTTGAAAAAGGATTTGTTACACCCAAAAATCCAAACATTAGAACGGGTAAAAAAATTGCTGTTATTGGCTCAGGTCCCGCTGGACTTGCAACGGCAGCTCAATTAAATTATGCGGGACACCATGTTACTGTATTTGAAAGAGATGATGCACCGGGTGGATTACTTCGTTATGGTATCCCAGATTTTAAATTAGAAAAATGGGTGATTGATAGACGCATAAAATTATTAGAAGAGGAAGGTGTGGTATTTAAATGCAATACCCATGTTGGTATTACCGTAAAAATGGATGAAATAATTAGTGCGCACCATGCTGTCATTATTGCAGCAGGTTCTACTATCCCAAGAGATTTAGATATTCCGGGCAGAGCATTAGAAGGCGTTTATTTTGCGATGGATTTTTTAAAGCAACAAAACAAAAGAGTAAGCAATAAAGAAGTGGAAGGAGATGCCATACTTGCAACTGGAGAAGACGTTGTTGTTATTGGCGGTGGTGATACAGGAAGTGATTGTGTAGGCACATCTAATAGACAAGGCGCAACATCGGTTACCCAATTAGAACTCATGCCAAAACCACCAGCTTCCAGAAATGACCTAATGCCCTGGCCTACCTATCCTATGACTTTAAAAACTTCTAGTTCACATGAAGAGGGTGCTAACAGAGAATGGGCCGTGCTTACTAAACGATTTGTTGGTGAAGCCGGAAAGCTCACTGGTATTGAACTCGTAAACATTACATGGAAAGCGGCCACAATTGATAAGCCCGCAAGGTTTGAAGAGATAGAGGGTACCTCGCGAATTATACCTTGCCAAAAAGCATTTTTAGCGATGGGCTTTTTGCATCCACAACACAAAGGGTTTATTGATGAAATGGGTGTAGAACTCGATGCTAGAGGCAATGTTGGGGCCAATGAAACAGACTATGCAACAAGCGTTAATAAGGTCTTTGCAGCAGGAGATGCTAGAAGAGGTCAATCCTTAGTGGTATGGGCTATTAGTGAAGGTCGGGAGTGCGCTAGAAAGGTGGATGAGTATTTAATGGGGTATTCTTCCTTAGAATCTAAGGACAAAAGTTACTTAATTAATATATAAATTATTTAATAATATTAATTATAAAAAGCCTGATTTATTAATAAATCAGGCTTTTTTGTTGAATTCATTAAAATTTACGTCTCCTTTATGTTTAAATGATCAAACTTTCTATTCACATATATATTATTTATATGTTTATATAAATTAGATTAACTTCAATTAATTTTAGATAATTTGTGCATAATTTAATATATATAGTATTTACATATGTATCAGAAAAAGCTAAACGTTTATAATGTAGCGCCATTTTTAGTATTACTAATAGTTGCTATCCTAGCTATATTTTCGCCCCCTGAATTAAGTTTCCAAGACAATGTAGGCGCCTATAATGGAGCAGACATTGCTTGGATCTTAATGGCTACTGCCCTTGTGTTTTTAATGACTCCCGGTCTAGCCTTTTTTTACGGCGGCATGGTGCATCGAAAAAATGTGATTTCAACCATGATAAAAAGTGTGGTAGCAACAGGAGTTGTTAGCATAATTTGGGTGACCGTTGGTTATAGTTTATGTTTTGGGGATTCTTTAGGTGGCTGGATTGGAAATCCAACAACTCATTTATTTATGAAAGGGGTTATGAGTGGAAAACCATGGAGCCTTGCCCCTACTATTCCGCTTGGTTTATTTGCTCTATTTCAACTCATGTTTGCCATTATCACCCCCGGACTTGTTGTTGGTGCTGTTGCAGAAAGAGTAAAGTTTACTTCTTATATTTTATTTATTGTTTTATTCAGCCTTTTCGTGTACGCTCCAATTGCGCATTGGACATGGCACCCAGATGGATTTTTATTTAAAATGGGTGCATTAGATTTTGCTGGTGGCACTGTCGTACATATATCGGCAGGATGTGCTGCATTAGCAGGTGCACTTGTATTAAAACGTAGAAAAGCACACTTAGAACAAATAGAAATTCCCCCAGCAAATATCCCCTATGTATTAATTGGCACAAGTTTATTATGGTTTGGTTGGTTTGGATTTAATGCAGGTTCTGCTCTTGGCGCAAACGCTCTTGCAGTTTCTGCATTTGCAACAACCAATACAGCCGCTGCATCAGCCGGATTATCTTGGATGTTTTTTGATGTTATGAGAGGCAAAAAACCTTCGGTTCTTGGTTTTTGTATTGGTGCCGTTGTTGGACTTGTAGCCATAACACCATCCGCTGGATTTGTAGCAGTTCCACAAAGTATTTTTATAGGCTTTATAACAGCTATCATTTCAAATTTAGCCGTATACTATAAATCTAAATCTAAATTAGATGACACACTAGATGTATTCCCATGTCATGGTGTGGGTGGTATGGTAGGCATGTTAATGACCGGAATTTTTGCAACAAAATCAGTAAATGGCGCTGGTGCAGATGGCCTATTATATGGCAATACCGCTTTTTTTATGACGCAATTAAAAGCACTATTTATTGTTGTAGCATACAGCTTTACCATATCGCTTGGCATTTTTAAAGTAATTAGCCTCATGCTTCCTTTACGCGTAAGCCAAGAAGAAGAAGAAATAGGTTTAGACGCTACACAACACGACGAAAAATATGGCAGGAATCCCCATAAAATATAATTGGGAAAGCAAAAATCAATGCTTATGTTAGCACCCATGAAATGGGGGATTCGAACAATCAGATACATGTATAGCGTATACGCACTTATTACTTTTGTTTTAGTAATGCTTGTGCTGATGCCCTTTGTTTTTATATCACTCTCATTTGGCCGTGTAAAAGGGGGAAATTACATCTATCATTTGTGCAAAATATGGGCGTCGGTGTGGTATGTTTTTTTAGGTGTGAGACACCAAGAAATCCATGAAATAGAACATGAAAAAAGCCAGCAATATATTTTTATTGCCAATCACAATTCTTACATGGACATCCCTCCCATTGTTTTAATTGCACATAGTCCACTTCGTATTTTAGGGAAATATGAATCATCAAAAATTCCATTATTTGGTTGGATGTACAAACAAGCGGTTATACTTGTTGACAGAAGCAACCCAGAAAGAAGAGCCCAAAGTGTTCGAGAATTAAAACAAGCCATTGATGACGGCTTATCCATATTCTTATTCCCAGAAGGCACATTTAACGAATCGGAACAACCCCTTAAATCTTTTTTTGATGGCGCTTTCAGAATCGCCATTGAAACCCAAACCCCCATCAAGCCACTCTTATTTATTGATACGATTGAGCGCATGCATTTTAGCTCTGTATTTTCAATTACCCCTGGCAAAAGCAGGGTAGTATATTTAGCGGATATCCCAGTTGATGGTTTAACTATGGAGGACTTACCAGCGCTAAAAGCAAAAGCCTATCAATTAATGGAAGAAGGCCTCAAAAGATACCGCAAATACCCAACCGTTTTAAGCGTATTTTAGCAAAAAATTGGGCCCTTGTTCGCAGAAATCATTATACCACTTGCTTTACCTAAAAACTACACATGGGCCATCCCTGCTAGGTTTCAGGCACTCGTGAGCCCCGGTATTAGAGTGGAAGTATTACTAGGGCGCAACAAAAAATATGCAGGTATCGTTAAAAAAATTACCCTCGAAAAGCCTGCTGCTTTTGAACCCAAAGAAATTTTACAAGTAATTGATGAAACACCCATCTTACACCCTACGCAACTTGAATTTTGGGAGTGGATGGCCTCCTATTATATGTGTACGGAGGGTGAAGTAATGCAAGCCGCTGTACCAGCCAATTTAAAATTAACCAGCGAGAGTATTTTAATCTGGAACGAAGACCGTACACTTGATTTTTCGGATTTAAGCGATAACGAATATGTGGTAGCCGAAGCCCTCCATATTAAAAAGGAACTTAGGCTTTCGGAAGTACAACAAATAGTGGACAGTTCACACGTGTATCCGCTCATCAAAAAACTCATAGAAAAAGAAGTTTGCTTTATCTGGGAAGCATTAAAAGATAAATACAAAGCAAAAAGAGAAACCTTTATTCGTTTATCCGATAAATATAAAAGTGAAGCTGCGCTTGAAACGCTATTAAACAACTGGACCAAAGCGCCAAAGCAAATGGAACTGCTCCTCGCATTTATGCATTTGCAAAAGACTGCGCCAGAAGTGATTCAATCGGAGCTCTTAAAAAAATCAGGAGCGAATGCTGCACAATTAAAAGGCCTCTTAGAAAAAGGAATATTAATAGCCGACAAAAGAGCCGTAGACCGTTTCAATTATGGAATTGACAATACCCAATTAGAAAACTCCTACACACTTTCGGAAGCACAAACAAATGCCTACAATAACCTCGTTACTATATTTGATACAAAACCAGTTTGCTTACTACATGGTGTAACAGCTAGTGGTAAAACCCAAATTTATATTAAACTCATAGAAACCTTTATAGCAAAGGGCCAGCAAGCACTATACATGCTGCCTGAAATTGCTTTAACGGCGCAAATGATACGCCGTTTGCAGTTTTACTTTGGTGATAAAATAGCCATTTATCATTCTAAATTTAATGCCAACGAAAGAGTAGAAATTTGGAACAAAGTAAACTCCGGACAAATAAAAATTGTGCTTGGCGCTAGATCGGCACTATTATTACCATTTAAAAACCTAGGTTTTATTATTGCCGATGAAGAGCATGATCCTTCCTATAAACAACAAGACCCAGCACCAAGGTACCATGCAAGAGACGCTGCCATCTATTATGCAACATTATTTAATGCCAAAGTATTACTTGGTAGCGCTACCCCATCTATCGAAAGTTATTACAACGCACTTCAACATAAATTTGGACTCGTTACATTACTAGAACGCTTTGGAGCAGCTACACTACCCACCATTGATATTATCAACGTTCAAAAATTACCTAAAAAAGGGAAAGTAGCACTCACCGAGCCACTAATAGAAGCCATTAAAGAAACACTGGCAAAAAATAAGCAAGTGATTTTATTTCAGAATAGAAGAGGCTATGCCCCCTATATGATTTGTGATACCTGCGGATGGATTCCACAATGTAAACAGTGCGACGTAACCCTCACCTACCACAAAGCAAAAAATACATTAACCTGTCATTACTGCGGCAGCAATTATCCGGTTGTAAACCAGTGCGCCGCCTGTGGTAGCAATCAGTTCACCCAAAAGAATTTTGGAACCGAGCAAATACAAGAACTCTTATCTGAACAATTGCCAGATGCGCGCATTGCCCGAATGGATCATGATAGTGTAAAAGGAAAAAATGAACACGACGCCCTCATTAAATTATTTGAACAACGCGCTATTGATATTTTAGTAGGCACTCAAATGGTGGTTAAAGGGCTAGACTTTGAACACGTTAATTTAGTAGGCATTATTGACGCCGATGGTATTTTAAGTTTCACAGATTTTAGGGTCAATGAAAAAGCGTATCAACTCATGGAACAAGTAAGTGGAAGAGCTGGCCGTAAAGATGATCAAGGTAAAGTGCTCATTCAAGTAAGCCAAGCCAATCATCCCGTGCTTCAATTTGTGCAGCAGCACAACTACCCCGCCCTATTTAATTTTGAAATTAACAACCGACAAGAATTTAACTATCCTCCGTTTTCCAGAATCATACTTATTACCTGCAAACACGTAGATAAAAACGTAACACAGGAGGCTGCTAATATATTAATGCGTGGACTGAGTAGTAGTTATGGAAAATATATTACAGGGCCAGCACAACCCGTTGTAGACCGCATTAGAAATCAATATCTATGGGAACTACTTTGTAAAATCCCAAAACAACAAGTAAGTATAGGAACTTTTAAAACAAGGTTACAGCAACAAATTTTGATTCTGCAAACCAATAAAAGGTACCGTTCGGTGAGCATTGTTATCAATGTAGATCCGCTTTAAAAAATTTTGACAAAAAAAAGAGCTGCCGTAAGGCAGCTCTTTTAATATAAAAAGTATTACTGTATTAGTAATTTAATTTTAATTCAACTCTTCTGTTTGCGCTACGGCCTTTAACAGTATTGTTGTCTGCAATTGGTTGCTTTGAACCAAATCCAACTACCATAATTTTAGCAGCATCAACTTTACCTTTTGTAGTTAGGTAAGTTTGAACAGATTTAGCACGGTTTTCAGATAAAGGATCATTGATTTCATCTGTACCAGTGTTATCGCAATGACCTTGAATTGATAATTTTAAATTAGCATCTTCATTTAAAGCCTTAGCAATTTTACCTAATGCTTTAAAAGATACTGGCATTAATTTAGCACTACCTGTTGCAAATAATATTTTTTTAGCACCATCAGTAACAGTTTTAGCTACTTCTTGCTTGATTGCAGGACAACCATTATTTTCTTTAACACCTGCAAGTGTTGGGCACTTATCTTCTTCATCATTTACACCATCGCTATCAGAATCTGGCACTGGGCAACCTTGGTAACGTGCAACACCAGAAACAGTAGGACATTTGTCTTCTTCATCATTAACACCATCTTTATCAGTGTCAGGAATTGGACAACCTTGATATTTGGCTAAACCTTTTACAGTTGGGCATTTATCGTTTTCATCATTTACACCATCACCATCTGTATCAGGTACAGGGCAACCATCATATTTTGCAACACCAGCTACAGTAGGACATTTGTCTTTGCTGTCAACCAATCCATCATTGTCGCTATCTTTTTCAGGAGCAGGTGGTGGTGGAGGTGGTGTAACTTTTACTGGTTCGGGTCTATCCTTAATTGGAGAAACGATACCAATATTGTATGTCAAATGATTAGATGCTAAGCTTGACATAGCTGTTCTGTGTACGAAACTTGTAGTTAAGAAATTGTCATTTCCTAACTTAACTTGCAAGCCAACTCCTATTGGAGCATAAGTAGCAAAATAAGTACCGCCGTACATCGATGCGCCAGCACCAATTGTAAAATAAGGAACGATAGAATATTTATCTTTTAACATTTTAACATTAAGCGCAACATCTGTTTCAAGTAAAAGTCTTTTAGCAGAAGGAACTGGTATACCAGATTTTGCTCTGAATGGATATCTTACAGCAGCAGCTCCAGCGCTAACTTGTAAATCAACATATTCATTTAGACCTTCGATATACTGGAAAGACATACCTGGATCTAAATTCTTAATTTTAGTCCATTGGTTGTTGGTAAGTACAGAAGACGCTGAACCAGCACCAATTAAACCTGGAGTTGTTACATCTTGCAATTGGAAATGAAATCCAAGTGAGGGTCTTTTTTTATAACTGATTGGGGTAGTTTGAGCAGTTGCTGAAACAGCCATTCCAATCACGATTAAAGAAAAGAGTAATTTCTTCATAAACAGTTTTTTATTAATTATTGCAAAAATACAAGCTGAAACTGATTTTGAGAAAAAATTAATCAAAAACTAGGGAATTAATTTATCCCAATCGGTGTAAAAACTACTTATTGGCCAGTTTTTCTACTTTTTGTACCAAAACCTTCCCTATTCCATGCTTAAATATGCCAATTTCTTTGGCTGCCAACCTAGTTAAATCAACGATTCTACCCTTTTTAGACATCGATTTGGCCATGCGGTCATTAATCTTAACAATAACAAATTGATTGTTTTTGGGATTCATAACTTTAACATAGATACCCAATGGAAAATGATTACTAGCTGCTGTGTAATTGGAGTGGCTAAATATGTTACCGTTTGCCGTTTTTCTACCTTCAAATTTTAGGCTATAATAACTCGCAGTTCCTTTTTTTATAGGGCCGATTGTCTTGTAAGTAAAATCCTGAAAAACGAGGATTGTAGATGTATCGTTTACAAGCTGATCTTGTGCCTTAACCTCAATACAGGGTACAGTAATTAGTAGCAAGAAAAGATATTTTAAGATACTCGACATGTACTTGAAGTTACAAATAATATGGCTGAATTGTAAATAATTGCAAAAATATAAAACCATAATATTCAATTAAAAATTGAAATAGGTTTTGTAATATTTTGAAAATCAGTATTTTAGAAATTTTCAGTTTTTACAACTGCTGATAAGTTTATAGGCCCGTGAATATGCGGGAAAACCTCATTGATGGAGGTAGCTAATTCAAAAATAAGGGGACTTGTTACCTTAGATTTTTCGATAGTAAGTTTTACTAAATTAGTTTGACCCTTGTAATAGCGGTCCAGAACACCTGCAACCTGATCTTGGGTACTGCAATGAATAAATCCTTCTGTTTCCAAACTGTCAGCGGTGTAAGCACCCTCAACTTGAGCTTTCTCCCAAGCAGCTGCCGATGTAATATGATAAATGTAACTAGAATCCATAATGAGGTTTTAATCCTTGATAATCAAAGGAATTAGTTGGGCTCGAAGCATAAAATCCGCTAAAACCATGGCAGTAACAGCTTCTAAAACAACGGGTACACGAAGTGCTATACACAAATCATGCCTTCCTTTAACGGAAAAAGGTTCTACAATATTGCGCTCCCAGTTCCAGCTTTGCTGTTCTTTGGGGGTTGAAGCAGTAGGTTTTATAGCAATTTTAAAATACAGATCATTACCATTGGTGATACCTCCTACTATTCCGCCCGCATGATTGGTACTCGTTTTACCGCTAGCATCTAAAATTGCATCGTTATGGTTTACACCAAACATTTTTGCAGCAGCAAACCCAGTTCCAAACTCTATGCCTCTAACGGCAGGAATAGAAAAAACGGCATGGGATAACATAGACTCTACCGAATCAAAGAAATGTTCACCCAGGCCTACCGGTAAATTAGAGGCGGTACAATCTACGATGCCGCCAATACTATCTTTAGCATCAATGGCTACCTGTAAACCTTTTTCAAGGTCCGTTTCACCACCTATTTCTAAAATTTTAGAATGTATTTGTATGCCTCCTGTTTTTGCCAATAGTTTTTTTGCAATAACACCAGCAGCAACCAAGCAAACGGTTAACCTGCCGCTAAAATGTCCGCCTCCTCTGTAATCTTCGAAGCCACCATATTTTGCATGGGCTGTAAAATCGGCGTGGCCAGGACGTGGTACTTCACGGTGCTTATCGTAATCTTCAGATCTAGTATTATTGTTTTCAAATAAAATTGTAATGGGGGCCCCTGTTGTAAATCCTTTAAAAATGCCTGATTTAAAAATGGGCAAATCATCTTCCTTTCTGGGCGTTGTACCTTTTTGTACACCTCCTTTTCTTCTTTCGGTATCTTCTATAAAATCTGATTCTTGAATTGGCAATCCAGCAGGACATCCATCAATTGTAATGCCCACACAAGCACCATGCGATTCGCCAAAAATATGTACTCGAAATAAATGTCCAAAGGTATTCATGGGTATAAAATTTATGAAAGCCGTTTACTTGTAATCGACCTCAGCAGAAAGATACGAAAGGTCTTTGAAAAAATGTGGGTACGATTTATTAATCGCATCTGCATCCTCTATTTCTACAAAACCATTTGCTTTTAACGCAGCTACTGCGCATGCCATGGCAATGCGGTGATCATGTCTCGAATGAACAACGCCTCCTGTTACCCCTTTACCACCTTCAATAATCATTAAATCATTTTGCAGGGTAATCGAAACACCAAGTTTTCCAAACTCCTCCTGTAATGTTAACGCTCTATCACTTTCTTTGTGGGCAAGTCTACTCACACCTTCAATTACTGTTTTTCCTACACAAAAAGAGGCAAGCGCAACAAGTGGGGGAAATAAATCGGGACAATCGGTGGCATTAAAATGAAAGGCTTTTAATGGTAGCGGTGCAATTTCAATTCGTACAGGCTGTATAGAAATTTGACAACCAGCATCGATAAGGGCTTGTAAAACCGCTTTATCAGCCTGCGTAGAAAATGGATCTAAACCTTCTACAACAATGCCTCCGGCAATCGCACCAGCAACGAGTAAAAACGAAGCACCACTCCAATCTCCTTCTACCTGATATGTAATTGAATCTAATGATTGTTTGTAATTGGTCGCTTTAAAAACAAACTGCTCATGATTGATACAATTTACATGCCAACCAAAATGTTTCATTACAGAAAGTGTAAGATCGATGTAAGGTTTGCTTTTTAAATTAGTAACCGTAATAGTACAATCAGATGCACTAGCACCTCCATAGGCCATTAATAGTCCTGTTAAAAATTGAGAACTAAGAGAGCCATCTACGGTAATATTTTTAGGCTTAATAGGCCCCTGAATGTGTAATGGTAATTTACCCGCATCAGATGTGATGGAAACACCTATTTGTGGTAATATTTCATCAAAAAAATGCATGGGTCTAGATGTTAAACTACCCATACCAGTTATTGTAATAGGACAACTACTTAATGCAGCAATGGGCGTAAACATTCTAATGCCAAGTCCACTCTCCCCACAATTAATAGTGTTACTTTCTGGATCTACGCCTCCAGAAACAACATGCAAATTCCCATTATCTAATCTAGTAACAACAGCGCCTAGTTTTTGTATTACGTCTATGGCAGCAACATCATCATTACTAACGCCCGGATTTTGAATAACGGTTTCACCTTTTCTTATTAATGCAGCTGCACACGCGCGCTGCATACTGCTTTTACTAGCAGGCGCTGTAATGGTTCCAGTAATTAAAGAAGGGGTTACACGCGCTTTCATCATGACTGTATCCCTTTTAATATTTTTTCAAGTGTTACAAATGGAATCGTATGAATCACACCTTTACCTAATTTTTCTAACAAGATGTAATGCACTGCATCTTTTGTTTTTTTCTTATCCTTTTGCAAAATAGAAACCGCTTTTGAAACATTAAATGAAGCGTATGTTGGTAAACCATACTTTTCTAAAAGTGCCACCAACGCATTTCTGCTTTTGAATTTTAATAATTGTTCCGAAATAACAGCTGCATAGGTCATGCCAATACTAATGGCTTGACCATGGCTTAATTCGTAGGAGTTTTCGAGAGCATGACCAAGTGTGTGGCCAAAATTTAAAAGTTTGCGGTCTGCGTTTTCAAATTCGTCGGCTAGCACCACTTTGGTCTTGATCATTACATTTCGCTCTATTAAGTGTGCAGTTAAAGACAAATCTTTTTTATAGGAAGCGAGGGTATGCGATTCTAATTGTTTAATGAGTGCAGCATCTTTAATAGCACCATGCTTGATGATTTCTGCAAAACCATTTTGCCACTCAGTTAGTGGTAATGATTTTAAAAAACTGGTATCAAAAAGTAAGAAATTAGGTTGCCTAATAACACCTACCATGTTTTTGTAAACGCCAACATCTATTCCATTTTTTCCGCCAATAGAAGCGTCTACCATGGCAAGTAAAGAAGTAGGCACAAAACCTACTGCAATACCACGCATGTATATACTAGCCACATAACCTGTAATATCAGTAATAACACCGCCACCTACACCAATTAATGTAGTTTGACGATCGGCACCAAGTTCAATGAGCCTATCAATAATTACATCCGCGGTTTGCTGTACTTTATACTGCTCACCAGGTTTTAAAACAATGGTATTCCAACCTTTAAACTTTTTTTTGTGGGCCTCAAAAACATTTTCATCTGTAATGATTACAGCCGAGGTAACAGGTACTAACGTTTTTAATGCATCAAAAGAAGCATCAAAATAATATTGAACCGGCTTACCCGAAAAATGAAAAGTTCGTTTTTTCATCGGAAATAAATTATGCAGGAGCTCCTGATTAGGAATTCATGATTTTATTTTGATGGTTGATACTTTCCATATGCACCGCATCAAAATATTTGGTAATAAATTCTTGACTCAATCCAAGCTTCTCTCCTCTTTCATAGGCACGCTCCAATATTGCATTCCATCTATTGGTTTGCAAAATGGTGATATTGTTGTCTTTTTTATATTGACCAATTTTATCGGCAACTTTCATTCGCTGACCAATGAGTTGTAGTAACTCATCATCTAGCTGGTTAATTTGCTGACGCATTTTTTCCATCACTGCGTGAAGCTCTTCCGAATCAATTTCTTCTGTTCTCCAAACGATAGAGCTAATCATTTCACCTAAACGTTCTGGCGTAACTTGTTGTTTAGCATCACTCCATGCATTATCTGGATCGATATGACTTTCAATAATAAGTCCGTCAAAATCAAGGTCAATGGCTTTTTGCGCAACATCCATTAAAATATCTCTTCTGCCACAAATATGGGAAGGGTCATTAATAAGTAGCATGCCCGGATTACGACGTTTCATTTCGATGGCTAAATGCCACATCGGTGCATTTCTATACTCAGTATTACCATAAGAACTAAACCCTCTATGGATAAGTCCAATATTTTTAATACCCGCATTTGCAACGCGCTCCACTGCACCAATCCATAATTCTAAATCGGGGTTGATGGGGTTTTTAATAAGTACCGGAACATCAGCGCCTTTAAGAGCGTCCGCAACATCTTGCACACTAAAAGGATTTACGGTGGTTCTTGCACCTATCCATAAAACATCTACACCAAAATGAAGCGCATCTTCTACCTGTTTTGCAGTAGCTACCTCTACCGCTACTGGCAATCCAGACTCTTTTTTAGCTTGTTGTAACCAAGGTAACCCTTTGGTACCAATACCTTCAAAACTACCAGGGCGTGTACGCGGCTTCCAAATACCAGCACGTAAAATATCTACTTTACCAGTAGTCGCTAACCTTGTTGCGGTTTGAACAACTTGCTCTTCTGTTTCTGCGCTGCAGGGTCCAGAAATAATTAAGGGTCTTTTTTGCAGAAGTGCTTCCACTCCTTTTTTTGTTTCGATTGCTTGCTCCATAAAAAAAATTATACAATATAAAATTATTCTCCGCGTCTTGGCTTGCGCTCACCTCCACTATCCGCATCATTCATTCGAATGCGTCTGCCTTTATAGTTTTTACCATCAAGTGCATTCACCATTTGTTTAGCCGCACCTTTTTCTATTTCAATCCATGAGTTCATGTCTTTCATATCAATTCTGCCAAGCGCCTCTTTTTTAAGATCACTCATATCAAGAATGTATTGTAAAAAACTTGCTTTGTAGAAACCATCTTTTGTACCAAGGTTTACAAATAGTCGGCTGTATCCATTACCGCCACCTCTTGCATATTCTTTTCGATTATCGCCTCTTCCACCATCGCGATCTCTTCCTCCATCACGGTCTCTACCATCTCTGCGTCTTGCCTGATCTGGTGCGTCACTTTGTTCGCGTCTACCTTTATCTCTATGGTTTAGGTCTTCTGCATTTTCGTAATATTTTAAGAAACGATCAAACTCCATGGCAGCTACACGCTTTAATACATCTTCTTTGCTAACATCAGCAAATTTTTCTGCAAGCATAGGTACATAGGTTTCATAATCGCCATGGCTAATATCTGCTGACAATAATTTTTCCATAAAAAAGAAAAATTGCTTACGACAAACATCTTTACCACTTGGAATATCTAGTTTAGAAAACTTAGAATTGTTGATGCGTTCAATTTGCTTAAACTTATACATCTCTTTTGAGTGTACAATTGAAATACAAATACCTTGCAAACCAGCACGACCTGTTCTACCACTGCGGTGCGTATATACTTCTACATCATCCGGTAATTCATAGTTGATGACGTGTGTAATACCTTGTACGTCAATCCCTCTTGCAGCAACGTCTGTAGCGATTAGGAGTTGTAAAGTTTTGTCTCTAAACTGTCCCATTACTTTATCGCGCTGGGCCTGTGTAAGATCTCCGTGTAATGCATCAATATCATAACCTTCACGTGTTAAACGCTCAGAAATTTCCTGCGCATCAATTTTAGTTCTGGTAAAAATGATACCATAAATACCCGGGTTAAAATCAATGATTCTTTTAAGGGTTTGGTAACGGTGTTGCGCCGTTGTAACATAATATTGATGATCAATACTTTTGTTAGAGGTATTTACTTTACCAACGGTTACTTCAACAGGTTCTTTCATGTAACGCTTGCTCACCTTTCTAATTTCTGGTGGCATGGTTGCACTAAATAACCAAGTACTTTCGCGTTGTGGGGTATTCTTTAAAATGAATTCAATATCATCCTGAAAACCCATATTAAGCATTTCATCCGCTTCATCTAAAACAACATATTGTATTTGCTCTAGGTTAATTGCTTTACGCTCAATTAAGTCAATTAATCGACCAGGCGTTGCTACAATAATTTGTACGCCTCTTTTTAGGTCTCTTATTTGTAAGCCAATAGAAGTACCGCCATAAACGGCTACCACAGAAATACCTGTCATGTATTTCTTAAATATTTCTATTTCCTTTACAATTTGCATGCAAAGTTCTCGTGTAGGACAAACAACAAGTGCTTGTGGGTATTTTGCTTTCTCGTCTATAATATGTAATAGAGGTAGTCCAAAAGCGGCTGTTTTTCCTGTACCTGTTTGTGCCAAGCCAATAAAATCCTTGGTACCACTTAATAGTACCGGGATAGCTTGTTCTTGGATTGCTGTAGGGTTCACGTACCCTAATTCTGTGGTTGACTGAATCAATCTAGCATCAATTCCCAACTCTTCAAATGTCGTCATGTAGTAAAAATTTGCGGCAAAGGTACTTATAAGGTAGGGCTTTGCCTGTTTTTTATTTATTTTAAGCCTGTTTTTGACAAAGCTGGACTATTTTAAAATCCGCTTTATTCCATTGGCTTTCTCAATTAATTCAAGCAAATAATCGGGATCTTCCTTTTCTAAGCTTGCCTTAAATTTTCTTAATTGAGAGATATGTTCATTAAGAACGTCTAAAACGTTCTCTTTATTCTGCATGAGAATAGGAACCCACATACTTGGATTACTCTTTGCAAGGCGAACCGTACTCTCAAAACCACCACTTGCCAGTTCAAAAATGGCATCTTCTTCCCTTTCCTTCTCCAAAACGGTATTTGCAAGGGCAAAAGATGTTATATGTGAAATATGACTAATATATGCAACGTGTACATCATGGGCAGCCGCCTCCATATACAAAAGGTGCATACCCAGGGTCTGATACACCTGCTCCACCAGGGCAGCAGCATCTGGATCACTATCTTCTTTGGAACAAATAACCGTGGCTTTGTCCGTAAAAGCATTTTTAACAACAGCCTCTGGCCCACTATACTCAGTACCCCACATTGGATGCGTCGCTACAAATCTGCCTCGATTAGCATGCGCGCTTGCAATAATGCAGATATTATTTTTGGTAGAGCCTACATCCATCACCACTTGCTTTGTGGCAATATCTAAAATTTGAGGTAGTAAATTTTCGGCGGCATTAATGGGTGTCGCAATAATAATTAAATCGGAAAGCGCAACAGCTTCGTTTAAAGATCTAGCCTCGTCAATGATACCAAGCGCAAGCGCCTGCAACAAATGCTGCTCACTCGCATCTACGCCAATCACTTTTGTTGCAAATCCCTTCTCTTTTAATGTAAGCGCCATGGAACCACCAATCAAACCCGTACCAATTATCGTTACAATCATTGTTCTAAAATTTAAACTGCAATACCTGCATTTTTAACCCTTTCAATCGCTAGTTCAAAACGCTCAACAGGAGCGCATAAACTAATTCTAATAAATCCATTACCACCCGTTCCAAAAATGCCACCTGGCGTAATAAAAACATTGGCATCATACAGCACGCTGTCACTTAATGCAAAACCATCGGCATAAGAGGCAGGAATACTGGCCCATACAAACATCCCAACCTGCGTTTTTGAATAGGTGCACTTTAATAAATCTAATAGTTCAAAAACTTTTTCTCTTCGTGCTTTATAAATAGTATTAATGCTGTCGTACCAATCTTTACCTAAATCGAGCGCCTTTGCAGCAGCCAGTTGTATCGGTAAATACATGCCACTATCCATATTGGATTTAAAACGTAATACTTCTTCTATTCTTTCTTTTTTTCCGGCTAACATACCAACTCTCCAGCCAGCCATATTAGAACTTTTACTCAAAGAATTTAATTCCACCACCACTTCTTTGGCCCCTTTAACTGCAAGCAAACTTTTAGGTGTATCATTTAAAATAAAACTATACGGATTATCATGACAAATTAATATTTGATGCTTGGTTGCAAATGCAATAAGTGCTTCAAAAAAACGATCGGAAGGAAGTTGACCCGTTGGCATGTGCGGGTAATTAACCCACATTAATTTCACTTTGGATAAATCTGTTTTTTCAAGTGCTACTAAATCGGGCTCCCAATTACCTGCTAATGTTAAATCATAATAGACCGGCTCTCCGCCTGCTAGTTTAACAGCACTACTATACGTTGGATAACCAGGGTTTGGAATTAACGCTTGATCGCCATTGTTTAAGTAGGTCATACAAATATGCATGATGCCCTCTTTGCTTCCTATGAGCGGAAGCACTTCCGTTTCAGGATCTAGTGTTACGCCATACCATTTTTGATACCAATGAGCAATAGCACTTCGCAAAATGGGAGAACCTTTATAAGATTGATAAGCGTGTACATTATCTGGTGCAGCGCTTTCCTGCAAAGCCCTTACCACATCTGGATGTGGGGCCAAATCAGGACTCCCAATACCAAGATTGATAATTTGTTTACCCGATTTATTTAACTGTTCTATTTCGCGTAACTTTTGCGAAAAATAATATTCACCAATCCCATCTAATCTTGCCGCTAATTGCATTTCCATAGCTATCCTTTTTTCATGATGCCCTTTTGATAGACACCAAATATTTTAATATTATTTGTTAACACTGTTATTGAATCAAGCACTTGATCTAATTTTTTACGCTTGTCAAATTCCATGTCAGCAAAAAAACCATATTTAAAATTACTTCCAGGAATAGGCATACTTTGTAACTTGGTTAAGTTAACATCATGCTTTGCAATTTGCGTTAGCACTTTCGCCAATACCCCTTTTGTATGGTTTGTTTGAAAGTATATAGACGCTTTGTTCGCTTGTACATCGTCAATCACATCTACTGCACGTTCCAATACCAAAAAGCGCGTAAAATTATTTTTTTGCGTTTGAATATCTGGCCCAATAATATCCAAATTAAAAAGTTCAGCAGCCAATTTACTAGCAACTGCTGCCACATGTTTAGACCTGTGCTGCTGCACATGTTTTGCACTAAGTGCCGTATCTTCCGATTCTACCAATTTCCAATTGTTTTTTTCGAGGTAATCCAAACATTGCAAAAGTGCCATGGGATGACTGTGCACTTCTTTAATATCCCCTAATTGAACCCCCTTGTTAACGAGCAAATTTTGACTGATTGATAAGTACACTTCACCTGTTACTTTTAAGGAAGAGCGGAGTAATAAATTATAGTTGGGTAAAATACTACCAGCAATAGAATTTTCGATGGCCATCATGGCCCCCGCCGATTCTTTTTTATTTTCTGCTTTTTTTATGAGTGCGCTAAAGGTAGCACAGGGTACAACGTTTATGTCATGACCAAAAATAGTGCGCGCTGCTACCTGATGGAAGCTTCCTTCGTAACCCTGAATGGCAATACCCAATTCATTGACAGGCTTTCTTGTTATTTTATTTTTTGTTGGCATATACTTAAAAAAAATCCCGGCCAATTGGCCGGGATTGTATGTAAAATTTTTTTGTTACGCTAATACATATAATACCCGGCTCCTTTTGGTAAAGAAGTAATAATAATAGAAACTAAACCAGGTATTTGACATTATTTGTTTCATTGTATTTCAAATATAGGTAAATAAAACACGAAAAAACAAGTTGCACTTATTTATTAAGCTAACAAACTTTAGTTATTTAGTGTTTAAACACGCACCTTTCAACAAAAACCAATAGTAGCAGTTCTAAAAAATAAGCCCTCTTGTAGAAACAAGAAGGCTATTTACGATTGCTTGCCATATGAAACTCTTATAGATTGCTAAAACCGGCAAGCTAGCTTTTGACCGTTTAGGTCCTAAACAATCTAGCGAATGTTTTTGCTAGTGTGCAGCTTTTGCTGTATCAGCAGCAGCAGCAGTTGTATCAACAGCAGTAGTATCCATAGATACAGTTGCAGTTGTGTCAACAGCAGTAGTGTCTGCGGTTGCTTCTTTGTTTTCACCTGAGTTACATGCTACGAAAGCTACAACAGCTAAAATTGCGAATACTTTTTTCATTTTTTTGGGTTTTTATTTGAATGAATGTGCCTATTGATACCAGAAGGAGTAAAAAGGTAACCCATCAAAGCTGTTTTTTTTCTAAAAAAAAGATTTCGGGCTATATTGGGTTACTTTTATACCCTAAATCGTATTAAAAGAAGTATTTAGTGAAAGCTACGAGTAACGAACAAGCATTATTAAAGGGGCTAGCAGCCAATGATTCTGTCATTATTGAACAACTCTACAAAGAGAATTTCAGTACCATACAGGCCTTTATTTTGGCTAACAATGGCTCTTATGACGATGCAAAAGACGTTTTTCAGGAAGCAATGATCACCCTCTACGAAAAAGCACAAACGGGCTCATTTGTTTTAACCTGTCAAATTAGAACCTACGTTTACTCGGTTTGTCGCAGATTATGGCTTAAAAAGTTGCAACAACAGGGTCGCTTTTCGCAACCAGTTGACAATTTGGAAGAAACCTTATCTGTCGATGATGACCTTGAAGAACACGCTAAACACGACGCCGCTTTTGCTATTATGGACCGGGCACTTAAAAGCTTAGGCGAACCTTGCAAAAGTCTATTAGAAGGCTACTACCTTCAAAAAATGGACATGCAAGCTTTGGCATCGGAATTTGGATATACCAACGCCGACAACGCCAAAAACCAAAAGTATAAATGTTTAATGCGCCTTAAAAAATTGTTTTTCGCGCAATATAATATTGGAGAGTAAGCAACATAGAATAAGTAACATGGAAGATTTATTATTACTAGAAACCATTGAAAAGTACCTGAGCAACCAAATGGATGCACAGGAAAAAACGGCTTTTGAGTTGGTTCGTAAAAATACGCCCGAAATTGACCAAATGGTGGTTGAACATGCCATGTTCTTGCAGCAAATAAACCAGTATAGCGCCATTAAATCTATCAAACAAACACTTGCTCAAACGCATCAAAATTTATTGGAGCGTGGTGAAATATCCAATACAAGTGAGGTTTCAAGAACTGCACAAGTTGTACAATTATTTCACAAGTATAAAAGAGTGGCAGCTATCGCTGCATCTGTTGGCGGTGTAATCGCATTATTTATAAGTGGTCTTGCATTATTTATTTCTCCGGTTAGCCACAACAACCAAATCCAACAATTAAGCAACGATATCGCTGCAATTAAAAAGAGCCAACAATACCAAGGCAAACTTATTAATGAGGTAAAAAGTAAATTACCTGCTGGTGTTAAATTTATTAGTGGTGGTTCAGGATTTTTAATTGACGCCAAGGGTTTTATAATTACCAACGCACACGTCATTAAAGGAACTGGTGCTATAGTAGTTGACAACAACGGTAAAGAGTTTGTGGCTCAAATTGCACTCATCGATCAAGAAAAAGATTTAGCCATTTTAAAAATTGATGACGCAGATTTTACTTCTAAGAAATCACTTCCATATTCGATTCGCAAATCAACCACCGATTTAGGGGAAGAAATATTTACCCTTGGTTATCCAAGAAACGAAATCGTATACGGAACGGGGTATTTAAGTGCTAGAAGCGGTTACGAAGGAGATTCACTCTCCTATCAATTGCAAATGAGTGCCAATCCTGGCAACTCGGGTGCACCGGTATTTGATAATGCTGGCGAAGTTATTGGGGTATTGAGCACTAGAGAAGCACAATTAGAAGGTGTAGTCTTTGCGCTAAAATCAAATAATATTTACAAAGTAGTAAGTGATTACAACGCTAGCAATGAAGGCAGTAAAGATATTAAAATTTCTACCCGCTCAAATATTAGTAGGATGTCACGCAAAAAGCAAATTGCAACACTTGAATCTTGCGTGTATTATGTAAAGTCTTTTGATAAATAAGTAAATCAAACGATTACTTTCCTATCCCCATAAATTACTAGGATACAAACCCTTTTCTACTAAACTTGAAATACTTGCTTGTACAACAGGGGCATCTTCTTTGTAAGTTACACCAAACCAACTTGCAGAAGTAGAACCTACTTTCACATTGCCTAATTTAGCATTTACAAAATGTTTGGTAACAGAAGGTAAGAAAAATTCAGATTTTAATTCCATCCCTTGTGCATCTAAAAATCTAGAAAATTCAGATTCGCACAAAGCCACAAAACTTGGTGGGTAACATAAAAAGTTCATGCTAACAATGGTATCAGATGTTAATGGAAAAAACTGATCGTTTTCTTCATATACAATAACGCCAGCCTCGTTCTTAAATATTTTAGTACGCTCGTTGATGTCTATTAAATTACCGTCGGCATCTACACTACAAACACCTCTACTCACCGTACCATTGTCACTTAATGTTTTTCCTAACTCATACCCAATAATTGAATAGGTTTGGTCATTACACGCATTGTTTAAAAAAACAGCTGCTTGTATAAAAGCATCTTTACCATAAAAATCATCGGCATTGATTACTGCAAATGGCTCATTTAATTTTCCTTTACAACAAAGTACAGCATGCGCTGTACCCCAAGGCTTTTCACGCTCTGGGGTTACGTTTTTTCCTTCTGTAAAAGCAGCTAAATGCTGGTATACATAATCAGTAGCAATTTTGCCGTTAAGCTTGGGCTCAAAAATTGATTTAAATTGCTCACTAAATTCTTCTCTGATAATAAAAACTATTTTACCAAAACCTGCTTCAATGGCATCATAAATTGAATAATCCATGATAGTTTCGCCACTTGGTCCAAAAGACTGAATTTGCTTCATGCTACCGTAACGGCTTGCCATACCGGCTGCAAGAATCACTAAGGTTGGTTTCATAATAGAATATTAAGGGCTGCGAAGCTAAAACATTCTGTAAAATTGTAGACATATATTACAAATGAATATTAATAATATTTATATACAAGATATCAAGGGATTATGTAATAATGAACTGTCTATCAGTATATTAAGAGCCGACTTAATAGACCCCGTAATAAGTGGCAACAAATGGTTTAAGCTACAATTATATGTACGTGACGCTATTACAGCTGGCAAAACAACCCTAGCTACTTTTGGAGGGCCCTATTCCAATCACATTGTTGCTACCTCAAAATATGGCGCTAGTATGGGGCTGCACACAGTAGGGTTTATTAGAGGTGAAAAACCAGTGGCCTTTTCACCTACCCTAACAGATGCTATGGAAAATTGCATGACCTTACATTTTGTTTCCAGAGAAGATTTTGATCAAACAGAAAAAATCATTTCGCATAACCAAGATCCAAGCTGGGCATGGATACCGGAAGGGGGTTATGGAATACAGGGTGCCGAGGGTGCTAGCAGGCTTTTAACTATTAAAGACACCACAAGTTTTGACACCATTATTTGCGCAGTAGGCACTGGCACTATGATGGCAGGGATCATTAAAGCCGCAGCACCACATCAAAAAATTATGGGTATAAGTGTACTAAAAAATAATATGTCTATTGACGCTGAAATAAATGCATTATTGACCCCCGAGGAATCTAAAAAGAATTTTGAAATCATACATGGTTATGATTTTGGCGGTTATGCAAAACATACACCAGCACTTATAAAATACATGAATGACTGTTATCAAAATTTAGAACTGCCACTTGATTTTGTCTACACGGCAAAATTAGTATACGCGGTCCAAGACCTTGCTACCAAAGGAAAGTTTGAAACTACCTCAAAAATACTATTGATACATTCGGGTGGGCTTCAAGGAAACCGTTCCTTTAAAAAAGGAACACTACTCTTTTAAAAATTAATCTTTTAAAGAAGCACCAAAAATTTGCTCAAAATTTTTCTTGACTAAGTCTTTTACTTCCTCCATAGATACTGGATGACCTAGTTCTTTTTGCAAAGACGTAACCTGCTTATCAGGTATCCCGCAAGGAACAATATTATTAAAATAAGCCAAATCGGTATTGACGTTTAAAGCAAATCCGTGCATAGTAACCCAACGGCTACATTTAATGCCCATTGCACAAATTTTGCGTGCTAATTTTTTATTATCAGGATCTAACCAAACACCCGTTTCACCTGCACTTCTACCTGCCACAACACCATAATGTGCAAGCGTTAAAATAATCACCTCTTCCAAACTTCTTAAATACCAACCCAGGTCGGTCTTAAATTTTTCCAAATCCAAAATGGGATAACCCACCAACTGCTCAGGGCCATGGAATGTGATATCTCCGCCTCTATTGATATGAAAATAGTCGATACCATTGGCTTCCATAAAGGCAGTTGTCATGAGCACATTAGCCGCATTGCCATTTTTACCTAATGTATATACGGGGGGATGCTCTACAAATAACAAATGATTTTTTGTAGGCCACTCCGTTACTGGAATTTCGGTTTGATTCCGGTAACTCGCCTTAATAGCCGAGTTGGCACTCAATAAAGATTCTTGATACGCCCAAACCTCTTTGTACTTGCGCGTACCCAAGTCCTCAAAAAAAACTTCCTGCTGCATTGCACAAAAGTAGGAAGGTTTGTGGCTATTTTTGCAAGTATGGAACCGGATATTGATTTATTTAATGAAGAAGGTGCAGAAACCCTCTACGAGAGAAAAACCTTTGTCATAGACAAGGGACAAGAACCCTTTCGTATAGACAAGTGGGTTCAAACCCACATGGAAGGTGCCACCCGAAGCAAGGTTCAACAAAGTATTGAAGCCGGTTTTTTAACGGTTAACGGTAAAAATATTAAAAGCAACTATAAGGTAAGGCCGGGAGACGAGATTTTAATCATGAGTTTGGTGAATCCAGAAACACATGCGTTAAAACTAGAAGACATTCCACTCAATATTGTTTACGAAGATGACGCCGTGATGGTGATTAACAAACCAGCTAATATGGTGGTTCATCCGGGCGTTGGAAATTATACGGGCACCCTTTTAAATGGTGTGGCTTATTATTTACAACAACAAAATCCAAACATCAACGAACAATCATTGCCACGTTTTGGTCTTGTACACCGTATCGATAAAAACACAACCGGACTCATTGTACTAGCAAAAACTGCCGAAGCGGCAGCACATTTAGCCAAACAATTTTTTAACCATACCGTAGAAAGAAAATATACGGCGCTTGTTTGGGGTGATGTCATAGAAGACAATGGAACTATTGAAGCCCATATTGCGCGCCACAAACAAAACCGAAAAACCTTTGACGCATACCCAGAAGGTGATATAGGCAAAAACGCCATTACCCATTACACTGTTTTAGAGCGGTTTAATTATGTTACGCTTATTAGTTGTGTATTAGAAACCGGTCGAACGCATCAAATACGCGTACACTTAAAACATATTGGACACACTTTATTTAATGACCAAGAATACGGCGGAGACCGCATTTTAAAAGGCACTATTTATACCAAGTACAAACAGTTTGTAGACAATTGTTTTGATGCATGCCCTAGATGCGCACTCCATGCTACTACACTTGGCTTTGTACATCCTGTCTCCAACGAATTCATAAAATTTGAAGCACCTATTCCATCAGATATGCTAACAGCCGTTGATAAATGGAGAGGGTATGTACAAAATAAAACACGCACCGAATAGTGCGTGTTTTATAAAAGATATCACTAAAATTTTTTTACTTCTTTGAGGCCGCTTTTTGCAAAGCAGTTAATGGAGCAATGTATAAGCTCCTTCCGTGTGTACCTAAAATAATTTCATTGTCACGCGGATGAACTACAATATCATGAACAGGCACACTTGCAGGTAACCCCTTATTCCACATCATAGAGCTGTTACCTCCATCCAAACTTACATAAAGGCCACCATCTGTACCAACGTATAAAACGTTTTCGTTGGCAACGTCCTCTTTAATAACATTTACAGGCTCCATAGGAAGGTCTTTCATGATTTGCTTCCAAGTGGCACCATAATCGTCAGAACGGTATACATAAGCGTTAAAATGGTCGTTACGGTAGCCATTTAAAGTAACATACACACGCGCTTCATTAAAAGCACTCGCTACTACCCTGCTTACATACAATCCTTTTGGTAAACCTTTATTGAGTAATGAAAAAGTATAACCACCATCTTTAGTAACCTGAACATTACCATCATCAGAACCTACATATATAAGTCCAAATTTGATAGGGCTTTCACTCATGGTGGTTAGCGTTCCAAATGGAACATCACCTTGCGCTGGGTTAGTGGTTAAATCGGCACTGAGTGTTACTAAACTATCACCTCTGTTAAATGAACGGTGAAATTTATTACTTCCATAATAAAATACATCTTGGTTGTGTCTACTTAATAAAATAGGTGTTTGCCAGTTGTAACGTAGCGCTGTTTCACCTAAGTCACGAGAAGGTCTAACCGATTTTCTTTCTTTGGTTAAAAGGTTTTGACGAGAATAGGCCCCAAATTGAGATCCGCTATAAATGGTTTTATTGTCTCTAAAATCTACTTGTACTTGCATACCATCACCACCATTGATGCCGGTAAATGGATTATGTCCACTATCATACCAATCATAATTTTCTTTATTCGTACTTGAACCATACCATGTACCATTGTCTTGTAAACCACCATACACATTATATGGCCTCGCCATATCCACTGCAATATTGTAAAACTGTCCAACAGCAGGCGTATTGGCTTTAAACCAATGCTCACCATCATCATAGGTAATATTACATCCACCGTCATTTCCTAAAATCATATGGCTATCACGCTTTCCATTCATCCAAACATAGTGATGATCGGAATGCACGTTTTCTTTTCCAATTTCTTTAAAGTTTTTCCCACCATCGGTACTTAACACTACACCAACACCCGTTAATACAATTTTATTAGCATTGGTTGGGCTTACAAATACTTTACCAAAATAATAACCGTAGGTACTATATATACCAATGGTTTTATCATGTGTTTTTTTCCAGCTTGCGCCACCATCATCGCTACGGTATAATTCGGCACCATAAATTGGCGTTTCAAATAAAGCGGTATTGGCATCATATAAATAATCCCAAATACAAGTGGGTGCCAAAGTTCCATTTTGTACAGCCTCCTTAATACTAGCAGCTGTATATTTTGTAGGCAGTTGGTTACGCGGCGATTTAACAAATGCATTTAATTTTTTATCATCAAGTGCAGCAAATTGTTCTTTGCTTAAATCTTTGAAATCTCTTAACACATAGCGCGTAGTATCGGTCGTGCTTTTTAATGCCGTTTCTGGTTGATGAAAATTATTATCAACAACCGCAAATACAGTATTAGGGTTTTGAGGATATACGGCTAAACCAATTCTCCCAACACCATCACCATTTGGAAATCCAGAACTTGGTGTATTGATTTGTTTCCAAGTATTACCACCGTCTGTACTTTTATAAATACCACTGGTTTTGCCAGACTCTTCAAAGTTAGAAGCCGTTCTAGTTTTATACCACATAGCAGCATATAATACAGATGGATTTTTTGAGTCGATATCTACATCAACGGCTCCTGTATTGGCATCTACATATAAAGTTTGATTCCAAGTTTTACCACCATCTGTAGTTTTGTAAACACCACGTTCTTTATTTGGTGAATACAAGTGACCGAGGGCAGCCACCCACGCTGTGTTTGGCTCCGCTTCATTGATTATAATTTTTCCAATGTGATGACTTTCCGGAAGCCCAAGGTAATCCCAAGATTTACCACCATTGCTGGATTTATAAACACCAATACCAGCATAGGATGATCTACTACTATTTACTTCACCAGTACCAACCCAAATAATATTACTTTTCCAATTCACCGCTATCGCACCAATGGTTAAAATAGCTTCTGAATCAAATACCGATGTAAAACTTTGACCATTATTAATGGTATGCCATAAACCCCCTGTTGCATACGCCACATAAAAATTGGTGGGATCTTCTGGGTTAACAGCCATGTCAACAACCCTTCCACTCATTACAGTTGGTCCAATATTTCTAAACGCAGTTCCATTAATAGTGGATGCATCTAGTAATTTTTTACGTTGTTCTAACGAGGATAACCTTTCCGAGGCAGGCGTAGGTTTAATTTGAGCAGTGGCAAACAAAGACATTGTTAGCAAAAGGCAAAAACTGAGTATTTTTCTCATAGTGGTACTTATAATTTGTATTTTTAAGTGATTAAATGTAAGAAAATGCGCCTTCTTTTTGTCCTTTTTTGTATAATATTTTACAGCAGTGTTTACGGGCAGTGTAAAACCTTTCGAATCACTTCAAAAGGCGATACCCTTAATTGCACCGAAGCCGGTGGGCTAAAAAGAGGCAAATGGAAAATAGAAATACCCCCCATTAGAGGTGAAAGAGGCTACGTAGAAGAAGGGGTCTTTGTAAACGATAAAAAAGAAGGTACTTGGCGCCGTTTTAATTTAATGGGAGATCCAATCGCGATCGAAAACTATAAATGGGGATTAAAAAATGGGTTGTGTACCTATTTAACCATTCAAGGTATTGAAAGAGAAGAATCTTGGAAAGCCATTGACCCTTCTAAACCTTACGATACCATTGACGTGCAGGATATCAACAATCCTAATGTATATGAAAAGGTAATTGTTAAAACAACTGGGGCATCTTTAAAACATGGTACATGGAAAATTTATGATCCCTACACCGGTCAACGTTTAAGAACCGAAAACTGGATATTAGATGTTTTACAAGAGCCTACTCAAAAAAAAGAAGACAATTCCAGCACAGATAATGTCCCGTCAAATTTGAGCACCCCTAAATCAAAGGCTGATACAGCAACTAAAAAAGTGATCCCCAAAGAGGTACTAGAATTTCAAAAGAAAAATAAAGGCAAAAAGTATGTGGATGGTAAAACAGGCGGATAAATAATTATTTGATAGCCTCCGTAAATTTTTTACTAAAAAATTGTAGCTGAAAATCGATACTGTTACTCCAATAAGCTTTGTTGTGGCCTCCTGGTCTTTCGGTGTAATCGTGATCTATTTTATTTGTAAGCAGCAACTGATGTAAAGAACGGTTTACATCAATAAAAAAATCTGAAACCCCACAATCAAAAATGATATTTAATTGTCCTGGCTTACAATTTTTAGCAATATTTATCACTGAATAATCTTGCCAGTTTTGAGGTTGCTCAATAATGGTACCTAATGATTTTTTGATATCCCAACTATTTGGAAACGGCCTAATATCTACACCCCCACAAACACTACCTGCATTTCCAAATAAATTTGGGTGACGCATACCTAAAAAAAGTCCACCATGCCCTCCCATACTTAACCCAGTTATGGCTCGGTGGTCTTTATGTGCAGAAGAAGGATAACGCGTATCAATATAAGGCAGTAACTCCTTTGTAATAAATGTTTCATATTTGATAGAATCGTTAATGGGACTATCATAATACCAGCTACCATATCCCCCATCAGGACAAACAAGCATAACTTGATATTGATCGGCCCTAGATTGTAACTGTGGCGCATCTTTTAACCAACTCCCATAATTCCCACTATATCCGTGTAGCAAATAAACAACTGGAAATTTAACCCCCGCTTGACCAGCAGCATTGTCCGGAATAACAACTGCAATTTTTATATTTTTATGCATCGCATTACTATACACTATAATTGTATCAACGCGAGCGGCATTTGAAGTGATCGCAAAAAATAAACATACAAAAATGGAAACAATGTTTTTCATAAGCTTGGTTTAATAAAAAAAAGCCACTTGAAGATAATTCAAGTGGCTTTAATATCAGGTGATATTTACTTATTTTTTCTTTTCCTGAGCAGCTTGCATTGGATTTAAACCAAATGATTGGCCTCTACCCATTGTACGTTGCTTGAACAAAGTAAACTTGCTAGGTTCTACACTTACATTTCCCCAGAAGTTATTCGTTTCATTGATATCTGCGGTTTCACGCATAGGATCAAGTTTAATACTTGATACTTCTTTTCGAGACATAAATACGCGCGATACTTTATTTTCATTTTTACGCCAAATTTGTGCACCAATGCGCTCTGTTTCTTTAGTACCATCTTTGTACGTAAACTCAACAATAATAGGCATTACAAGTCCACCCTTATTGCTAAAAGTAATTTCATATAAATGCACATTGCTATAACTTGCTTTTTCTTCGTCAGACAATGCTTCTGGTGTACCAAAAGAAGGCATGCTATTTTTAGTTTCAGCATCATAAGGCTCAATACCTCTTGCATAACGCCAGTAGAAATCTCTTAAAGAAGTATCTGCATCAGTAGCAAAAATAATTGACTTGTCTTCTCTGTTTCTAATTTTAGAAATATCCTCAAAGCTATTTAGCGTTGGCTTATCCATTGACATTTTCATGCCACCTGCTCTATTACCCATACCACCTGCTCCACGTGCTTGCGCAGCTGCATCATATACTGCATGGGCTACGGTATCAATGGCGATATCACACGCTTCGATACTATAAAACCAACCTCTCCAAAACCAATCTAAATCTACCGCACTAGCATCTTCCATGGTTCTAAATAAATCGGCAGGGGTTGGATGTTTAAATGCCCAACGTCTAGCATATTCTCTAAATGAAAAATCAAATAATTCTCGGCCCATGATGGTTTCACGCAAGATGTTTAAACCTGTACCAGGCTTTGAATATGCGTTAGGACCAAACTGGATAATATTTTCACTGTTGGTCATAATTGGCTCTAACTGATCTTTTGGCGCTTTCATATAATCCACAATACCAAAAGCAGGTCCTCTACGTGAAGGATATTTATTATCAAATAATTCCTCAGTTAAATATTCAACAAAGGTATTTAAACCTTCATCCATCCAAGACCATTGACGCTCATCAGAGTTCACAATCATTGGGAAGAAATTATGGCCTACTTCATGAATAATAACACCAATCATACCAAGCTTTGTTGCTTCACTGTACGTACCATCTTTGTTGGTACGACCATTGTTAAAACAAATCATTGGATATTCCATACCGTTTGAAGCCTCAATACTTTGCGCAACAGGATATGGGTAAGGGATTGAAAATTTAGAATAAGAGCGAATGGTATGCGCTACTACTTTAGTTGAATATCTTCTCCATAAATTATAGGCTTCTTTTGGATAACCACTCATACACATTACTTTCTTACCTTCTACATATGTTGGCATCGCGTCCCATATAAACTTACGGCTTGCAGTCCAAGCAAAGTCACGCACATTGTCTGCTTTAAACACCCAAGTTTTTTTAGCCGTACTTTTTTGTTTTTCAGCATTTTTTGCTTCTTCAAGTGTTACTAATTCTACTACATCTTTTGCAGTTTGGGCCGTTTTCCAACGTGCCAACTGCGCTGGTGTTAAAACCTGTGCATAGTTTTGACACTCACCAGTACCCATGATAACATGGTCGGCAGGTGCAGTGATAGATACATTGTAATTACCAAAGGTTAAAGCAAATTCGCCTCTACCAGTAAACTGGTGATTTTGCCAACCCTGAAAATCAGAGTAAACGCAAAGTCTTGGAAACCACTGTGCCATAGTAAATACGCTATTACCATCTTCAGGGAATAATTCATAACCACCTCTGCCTCTAAATACCATACGGTCAGAAATTTTATAAGACCAAGTGATATTGAATACAAACTTTTGACCAGGTTGTAAAGTTGTAGGCAAATCAACACGCATCATGGTTTGGTTGATGGTGTATTTTAAAGCCTTACCAGTAGCATCTGTAATTTTAGAAATAATATGTCCATAGCCATTGTCTTTTTTTGCATCTTCTAACGCTTTAATTGAAGCTTGAGAAACCTGACGAAGAGAACTTCCGTCCTGAAAATCAGCCTTGTTTACCGTGCTATGCTCATTTTCATCAAGCTGCAACCATAAATACGTTAACGCATCCGGAGAGTTGTTGAAATAGGTAATTGTTTCGCTTCCCTTTAATAAAAGGTTGGCTTCATCAAGTTCACACTTGATGTTGTAATCGGCACGTTGTTGCCAATATTTAGGCCCAGGTGCACCGCTCGCTGTACGATACTCATTGGGCGTAGATAAAATGGTTCCTAACTGCTCAAACTTGTTTCCGTGGTTTGAGGTTGGGTTGTTTTGAATGTTTTGCGCAATAGAAACAGTGCTCACTGCAACAAACATTAAAAATGCAAAAAATTGCTTCATAGCATAATGGATTAAAGATGAAAATACCGCTCAATGGCCATTTGAAGAGAAAGTGCAAGAATGCCACCGCTGACAATTAAAATAAAATCTCTTCGGGGAGCCTTTAAAAGCGTTACGAATATAAATGAAATTACTAAAATAGCCATCACTATAAGAATTTGGCCTATTTCAAGCCCCAAATTAAAGGCCAGTAAGGCTGGAGCTATATTTTGCTGGATGCCCAACAAGCTTTTTAGGTAAAAACTAAATCCTAACCCGTGAATAAGCCCAAAAAATAGGGCAAAAAAGTAGATGACTGGTAATTTGGTTTTAAAGCTAAACTTTTTAACAAACATATTACTAATTGATGTAATAAGTATTGTCACTGGAATTAAAAACTCAATCCAATTAGTAGAGAAATCAAGGTAATTAAACACGCTTAAAATAAGGGTAATCGAATGCCCTATTGTAAACGCTGTAATCAAGATCAACCATTTTTTCCAATCAGAAAATTGATACCGAATACATAAAGCAGCTACAAACAAAATATGATCTATGCCAGATAAATTGGCGATATGATTGAATCCTATTTGTGCATACATCCAAAACTCATGCATAAAAGTCAATTTTTAGTTAGACATTTGTTATCTAGATTAGGTCACTATGGTAAATATACTAATTCATTGGACGCTCACAAGCCTTCTCGCAATATTGCACCCATTTTTTGTATCTGTCATCGATATTACCCATAATCCAAAAGAAAGGAGCATTGAAATGAGTGTGCGCATTTTTAATGAAGATTTAGAAAAAACCCTTCAAAAATACACGTCTACTAAAATAGATATTTTACAACCTGCCAACAGAGATGTTGTAAATGAAGAAATTCAAAAATACATTTCTAAACACCTAACAGTTATAGTAAATGGCAAACCCATTAGTTATAAAATTATTGGCTTTGAACAGCAAAAAGAAAGTACCTGGTGTTATTTTGAAGCACAAAATATTAATAGTGCCAATACAGTGGGGATAGACTGTGACATACTCTATGATCTAGAAAACACCCAAGTAAATATCATACATGTAAAAAGTAAAGGGACAGAAAAAACCTACAAATTAGACTACCCTAATAGAACCGCGAATTTTACTTTCTAATCAATCCTCTTCGCTAAGCGTAACTAGAATTTTATCAATGCGGTGTTGATCCATATCCACAATTTCAAACGTAAAAGTCTTCCAAGAAAGTGTTTCGCCAGTTTTTGGAATTTTTTCCAATGAATGAATGATAAAACCTGCAAGTGTATCAAATTCTTGATCACCTTGCAGCATGAATTCTGTTTTATCGAAATAACTAAGAAAATCATAAAAAGGAAGTTGCGCATCAATTAAAAAAGAACCATCAGCTCTTTTTAAAATTTCAAAATCATGATCTTCCTCTTGTGGTATATCGCCTACAATAGCTTCTAGTATATCGTTTAGTGTAATCAACCCCTCTATCGATCCATATTCATTGACAATGAAGCAGTGGTGTATTTTTGATTGCTTGAAACTTTCTAGAACCTGATACGCAGAGTTATTTTCAGGCACATATTTTGCATCTTTCGAAATTTCACTAACCAGTTGTGCGCCATCGGCAACAAATAAATCTTTAAGTGATACAACTCCTTTAATTTGATCTATACTTCCTTCACAAACGGGATATATCGAATGTAAGTTTTCAGGCATCTGTGCCCTAACTTGCGCAACT
This sequence comes from Sediminibacterium sp., assembly GCA_049418605.1. Lineage (GTDB taxonomy): Bacteria > Bacteroidota > Bacteroidia > Chitinophagales > Chitinophagaceae > Sediminibacterium. The sequence continues at coordinate 38,228 of JBMSJE010000003.1, forward strand.
GTTTTAGTGGATTCTAACCATAAAATATCACTTCGATGTGTCATCAGTGATGTGATATTTCTGTCACTTAAATGAAATACCCTTTCTATGATTTCTTGCTCCGCTTCCTCAATCGTTCCTTGCTCGGTACCTTCACTAATGATGGCCTTAATTTCTTCTTCTGTTACTTGATTGTCATTGGGCTTCATACGCAAAATGCGCATGATCAAATGAGACGATGCGCTCAGCAACCATGTAAATGGATACATGATATATGTAACTGATTGCATCACCACCGAAACCGATTTTGCAATGCCTTCTGGATTGCTTAATCCAATTCGCTTGGGCACAAGTTCACCAAGCACCAAAGAAACATAGGTTAAGAGTATTACAATGATGAGTGTCGCAATTGTTTGTGCATAAGGCGCAATGATTGCAAATTGAGTGAGCCAATTTTGTAGCGGTTCTTTAAAAGTGCCGCCCGAATAAATACCCGTTAAAACACCCACAAGGGTAATACCAATTTGTATGGTAGATAAAAATGTGTCGGGATGATTGGCTAATTTAAGTGCACGCTTAGCATCTAGATCTCCTTTATCTGCCTGAGCCTCTAACCTTGCCTTTCGCGCAGAAACTAGCGCAATTTCGGCCATAGAAAAGAACCCATTAATAAGTATCAGTCCTAGAATTATAAAAATCTCTGTCATTGATGAAGTATCGTTTGATGTAAGTCTACTTTGCCAAAGTTACGATAATATATGGGGTTACTTCCTTATCTCTTGTTGCCGGATTTAAAAATGGTAGCGTAAGCATACTTACTCCAAAATAAGCGTTTTTGTGCAGAATGATAGATCTTGGAAATTGTTGCAGAAGCTGCTGGTGGCTCGAGGCTTTTGTAATCAGTATTTGCCCTGGCGTTAACAGGCTACTATCGAATAGGCGTTCAAAAGAGTGATTGCCATAAAAATGAAGGGCCCTACTCTCATCAATTTGGTATAGGTAAATATTATTTTTAGACAGCTTGTGCTCGTTGATAAATGCAGCCGCAGAAACACCAAGCTCATACTTTAAAAGCCTTGGGTAAAAAGAAGTATTTAAAATAAAATTAACGCCCAAGATGGTATACAGGGCTAGTGAAATAAACTTTGGTAGTTGTCCTTTATAAAGAAACAATAGATATAAAAAATAGACACTGCCCATGATGGCAACTATTTTAACATAAACAGGCATGTCAGTAAAAACAAACAGTACAATCATAATTACAGTAGCCCATAACAATGAAAATATGAATCCATGAAAATAGAGGAGCACTTTTTTAAGTTTCAAAAATCCTTGCGAAAAATAAAGTCCATGCAAACCTTTTGCTGTAACAACAGCCGCGAGTGGAAGTACTACAAATATATAATGCGGGAGTTGTGCTTGACTTCTAGCAAGCATACAATAGGTGGCAATAAATCCACCCGCAGCAATAAATTCCTGATGGCTAAGAAGTTTAAACTTGGCTTTTATAATGTCTTTGATGGATATCAAAAGCGACATTAAAAATATAAATACCCAAGGCAAAAAACTCCAAAGCATATTTTCCAATAAAAATGTAAAATGATTCATTTCATTGAATACGTTTTCGCCAGTATACCTGCCAAAACTTTGGGTCCAGTAATAAAAACGAAGTCCAGACTGTATGGGCACGCCATGAATAATTTTTCCTGGATGCAGATCAAACTGCGTATAGAGACCAATGCTCATTGGAATCAGTAATAGGGCTACAATTACAATACCAGTGATATATTCCCACCTAAAAAACTGCTTCCAGTTGCGCTGCAATAAAAAGTGTATCAAAAAACTTACACCCGGAACAACAATGGCAATAGGCCCTTTGGTTAACATACCAAGTCCAATACCCAAAAAAGCCATCACAAAATGTTTCCAGGCATTACTTTGGTACCAGGCAGCTAACTGCCAAATACTAAACATCACAAATCCCATGAGCATAGTGTCACATCTAATATCGTGTGCCATTAAAATAAAAGCTTGTGACGACGCAAGCACCAAAACAGAAAACTGCGCTGTTAGCTTATTGTAATATAAAAGGGTAAACCTGAACACCGACCATAGCGCCAGACCCAAACACAAAATGGAAGGTAAACGGTAAGCCCAGTCATGCACACCAAATAGCTGGATACTTATTGAGGATAACCAAAATAACAAAGGAGGTTTATCTAAATAATCTTTTCCTAAATCATAGAGTTGCAAATAATTACCGGTACTAGCCATTTCCCTACTCATAGAGGCGTATTGCGCTGCATCTATATCAATTAATGGGATGCCGAGCATCCCTATCACGCATACCACACAAGCGGTTACCAACGAAAAAATAAAAAACTTTTGACTCATGAGCTAATATGTAAAGGATCAGATTTTTGATAGGCCCAACAAACAAAATGCCCTATTGCAAATCCAAGTAGCGCACCAAAAATTACATCTATTGGATAATGAACCCCAACATAAACCTGAGCATAACAAATAAGTGCCGCCCAAATAAAAATCAGGAATTTCCAATTGCCAAAAAAACGACCAAGGGTTACAAACAAAAAAGTAGCTATACCAAAATGATTGGTGGCATGTGATGATGTAAAACTATACCCTCCCGAACAATGATCAAGTAGCATTCTTACTTGATCTGAAAACAATGGATCAGCACAGGGCCTTGGACGTTGTACCCAGTTTTTTATGATACTACTACTCAACTGATCTGTTAGTAAAACCGTGATAAATGCAAACAACAACCACACCCACCCTTTTTTGCCAAAATTGACAAATACAAAAACAATTAAAAATATATAGAAAGGAATCCAAAAAGTAGACTCTCTAAAAAAAGGCATCAGTGTATCAAGTATTGGATGCGTAGCAACACGATTGATGTATACAAACAAACTTTGATCAATTGATTGTAAGGATTCAAAAAAAGAGGGCATAAACAACTGCTTAATAATTAAAGATACTAAGAAACTGAATGTTTTTGAGCTACCAAAATAAGTCGATCAGAGTGCTCAGGGACATATGTGTTAAGCTGATAGTCACCAAAAATTGTCTTTATTTGAAAACCAGCTTTTTGCATAAATATGGTAAAATCTTGCAAATCATATTTTCTAACTCGTTCTTCAAAAACGCCTAAAACTTCATGAGACGATGCATCAACAACCTTGATTTCTTTAAATAAATAAAGATCATCCTGCCATTTTTTGGTGTGAAATATCAAATGGTCTATTTGGATCATCGTATCATTACCATTCGTTTCTTCGATTAATCCAACATTTAAATAATCGATGACCAGGGTACCATTTTCTTTTAAATTAGCCGCCATTGCGTTTATGGCTAATTGGTGCTCTTCATGGGTATCAAAATAACCAAAACTTGTAAAAAAATTAAAGGCATAATCAAAATAATTGGCTTTAAAAGTTTCCCGCATATCATGACAAAAAAATTGCAAGCCATTGGTTTTCATATTTGATGCAGCATCGATAGATGCAGGTGACAAATCAATGCCAGTAACATCAAATCCGGCGTCAAATAAAGCCTTGCTATGCCTCCCTTTTCCACAAGCGATATCAAGCATTGTAGCATGGGGCAATGGCTTCAAATAAGCGAGTAAATTATCAATAAACTGAAAAGCCTCTGAGTCATCACGGTGTTGATACAATGTGTGATAATAGCTAGAATTAAACCAATCTGAAAACCAACCCTTTTTGCGCATATAAATGTTTAAAACTCATGCGAAATTAGGGTAAGCAAAGCAACAAATTTGATTTATGTTTGCAGCTTTAATGAATAAGTGATATGGCATTAATTAAGAGCATTTCAGGCATTAGAGGCACTATTGGAGGTGTCCCAGGAGAATCGTTAAGTCCACTAGACATTGTTCGTTTTGCAGCAGCTTATGGTTCATGGCTTTTAGCAAACTCGGATGGCAATAAAAAAGTAGTGATTGGAAGAGATGGAAGGATTAGTGGAGAAATGGTACAATCACTGGTTGTAAACACACTAATCAGCTTAGGTATCGATGTGATTGATCTTGGTTTAAGTACAACACCTACCGTAGAAATGGCGGTTGTATTTGAGAAAGCCGCAGGTGGCATCATTTTAACGGCAAGTCACAACCCCAAAGAATGGAACGCCCTAAAATTACTCAACCATAAAGGTGAATTTATTAGTGGTGCCGATGGCGCTACCCTATTAGAGATTGTAAAGGCAGACAATTACAATTTTGCCAGTGTAGATCAATTAGGTACTGTTACTAAAAACGAAACGGCGCTAGACGAACATATAAAGGCTATTTTAGCCCATCCGCTTGTAAACGTTGCTGCTATCACTGCTAGTAATTTTTCAATTGTTGTGGACGCTATCAATAGCTCAGGTGCATTTGCTGTTCCTCAATTATTAACAGCACTTGGTGTACAACAAATAACTGTTATTAACGAAGAAGTAAATGGCAAATTTGCCCACAATCCAGAACCCTTACCAGAAAATTTAAGGGCTTTATGTAGTGAAGTATTAAAACAAAATGCAAGTATGGGTATTGCCGTAGACCCTGATGTGGATAGACTTTGCTTTGTTTGTGAAGACGGCAGTTTATTTGGAGAAGAATATACGCTGGTGGCTGTTGCAGACTATGTATTAAAAAATAAAAAAGGAAATACAGTAAGTAATATGTCTTCTACCAGAGCACTGAGAGATGTTACTGAAAAGCATGGTGGCACTTACACACCTAGCGCCGTAGGAGAAGTAAACGTGGTTACAAAAATGAAAGCAACAAATGCAGTTATTGGAGGTGAAGGAAATGGTGGCATTATTGTACCTGAACTACACTATGGAAGAGACGCATTAATTGGTATTGCCTTATTTCTATCTCATTTGGCCATAGAGAAAAAAACAGTACAGCAGCTAAGAAACACCTATCCCGACTATTTTATGAGTAAAAATAAAATAGAACTAACCCCAGGTATTGATCTAGAAAAAATATTTACGAGTCTTAAAGAAAAATACAAGAACCACTCTATCAACACAGAAGATGGTTTAAAAATTGATTTTGAGCATGATTGGGTGCACCTAAGATCAAGCAATACAGAGCCCATCATCAGAATTTATGCCGAAAGTAATTCTCAAAATGTAGCTGATAATATTGCTCAAAAACTAATGAAAGACATCCAGGAAGTGGCTATTTCTATACAATAAATAACAAATTCTTATCTTTGAAGACATGGAAAGGATTTACCTAGACAATGCGGCCACTACCCCATTAGACCCGGCGGTACTTGAGGCCATGATGCCTTATATGACAACCCATTTTGGTAATCCATCTTCTATTTATAGTTATGGTCGTGAAACACGCTTGGCTATCGAAAATGCGCGAAAAAAAGTAGCGGCCTTATTAAATACACGTCCATCCGAAATATTCTTTACCAGCGGCGGAACCGAAAGTAGCAATACCGCTATTCATGCTGCTGTGTATGATTTAGGCTGTACACATATTATCTCTTCTCCTATTGAGCACCATGCTACCAGTCATACGATTGAGCATTTAAATAAAATTGGCGCTGCCTCTTTAAGCTATGTAAAGCTTTTACCTAATGGACATATAGATATTTCAGATCTAGAATCCCTGCTAAAAAATAGTACCCAAAAATGTTTGGTAACACTCATGCACGCCAACAATGAAATTGGCAACATGATTGACTTACATCAAATTGGCAATCTTTGCAATCAATACAATGCCATTTTTCATAGTGATACGGTACAAACGGTAGGCCACTTCCCTTTTGATTTAAAAAACACCCCTGTTCATTTTATTACTGGTGCAGGTCACAAATTTCATGGCCCAAAAGGGGTAGGTATTTTGTATATCCACGAATCCATTAAAATAAAGCCATTTGTACATGGTGGTGCACAGGAGCGCAATATGCGTGCAGGTACCGAAAACTTATACGGGATTGTTGGCTTTGCAAAAGCACTTGAAATTGCCACAGATCATTTTGAAAAAGATAGTGCCTATATAGGTGGACTTAAGTTATACATGATGGAGCAACTCCAAAAAAATATAGAAGGTGTAACATTTAATGGAGATCCACTTGGAGCGGCTTTATATACCGTTTTAAGTGCCAATTTCCCAGCTTCTAACAAAAGTGAAATGCTTCTTTTTAATTTAGACATTCATCACATTTGCGCGAGTGGTGGTAGTGCTTGTAGCAGCGGGGCTAATGCAGGCTCACATGTAATTAGGGCCATCAATAACAACCCAGATATAACTACTGTACGTTTTTCCTTTAGCAAACACAACACCAAAAATGAAGTTGATGTTGTGGTTGCCAGATTAAAGGAAATGATTTAACGTATACTTATCTACTAGTGTCTTTGGACATTAATTTACCAGGAATTTCAACGGATGGATTATACATCGTTTGCATTTGACCTAGTGCTTGCAAATACGTTTCAGCTGTTTGTTTTTCTTGTGCCATGTTATCCGCTTTCATACCAGATAAAGTATTGTAATAATTAACTTGTTGTTGCAAGTCTTTTTTAACAGCCGCACTAACTTTTTGAATGAGGGCCTGGTCTCCGGCCAAATAACAAGCTTCTAAAAATAATAGAGAATTTCTGTTGTGCAAATTACCCCTGCTTGTTAAGCCATAACCAAAATTGCTTTCATGCATCATTTTGTCAACTTTATTGAGCACAGCTCTTGCTTCTTCTTTTCTATTTTTTGCAGCTAAATCAATAGCAAGTTCTGCGTATGCAGACCTTATTCCACCTAAGTGTCTTCTATTTTCTTCGTCAAAATAAACACCTGGCTTATTAGCATTACCAAATGCAAACTTATTGGTTAGTTTATCTAGCATCCAATCCGTATTAACCTTACTATTCTTAACAGGCGTTAAACGGTAGCTTAATCCATCTCTACGCAAATACTGATCAAATCCAAGTTCAGCACCAGCATTGGTAAAATAAATTGGACGCTTCCAATTATTAGCAGCAATAATATTTAATACAGCTGATTCATTTTTCATTAATGCATTGCGTGGTAACGAAAAATCCATTGAAGATAACACACTATCTGTGGCATTTACCGTACCATTTTTGATAGCAGCTGCCACATCTACTGGAACTGTTACATTTTTAACAGGGAAACTATAATCATTATCTGGGTTGTCTTTACCCACATAATTTTTCATAACGTCGTACAAATTGTAAAACTTGTCATCCGGCATCGATGCATTTGGCTTGTACTCGATATAATCACGCTTACTACCCTCAATTTGATCTGCAGACCAAATCACATCAATAGCAGGACTCTCATTTACTTTATATCGAACCTGATTGATATACCAATCAATACCAAGTAAACTATAATTAATAACACGAATATCTTTTCTAATACCTTCTACCTCCTGAGCATACCAGAGTGGATAGGTATCATTGTCTCCAAACGTAAATAAAATAGCATTGGGTGCACAACTCTCTAAATAATCTTTGGCTAAATCCCTAGCAATTACTTTGTTGCTTCTGTCATGATCATCCCATTCTTCGCTAGCCATAAGAGCAGGAACTGCTAATAAACAAACAACCGTTGCTACACCAGCTGCTGTGGTTTGATTGATTGATTTGCTTAATAATTCTTTTACCATGAGTACACCAAGTCCAATCCAAACTGCAAAGGCATAAAAGCTTCCTACATATGCGTAATCACGCTCACGTGGTTGATATCCTGCCTGATTCAAATAAAGTACAATGGCGAAACCTGTAAAGAAGAACATTAAAAAGTTAACACCAAAATCTGATTTCTTTTTCTTGTAATGAAAATACATGCCTAGTAAACCTAAAATAAATGGAAGCGCAAAAAGCTTATTGTGCGCCTTATTATTTTTTAAGCTATCTGGCATTGCAGACTGGTCGCCGTATAATAACTCATCAATAGGTGCAATACCTGTAATCCAGTTACCATCTCTTACATTGCCTGCAAATAAACCTTGGTTGTCGTTTTGCTTACCCGCAAAGTTCCACATGAAATACCTGAAATACATCCAGTTTAATTGATACTGGAAAAAGTATTTAACATTATCAACCTGATTGGGTGAACGCTCATAAGTGCCGTCTTGTAGACGATTGATACCTAAAAAATAAGCATAATAATCTGCGTGGTTTTGATCATTACTTAAATCCCAAACACGTGGAAATACCATTTTATCTTCTGCGGCAAAAACATATTTTCGGTCTTCACCTAGCTCAATATATTTATCTGTAGACTTTTGATAACGCATACCCGTATTTTTCACATCGATGGGTCTAGCATTAAATTTTTGACCGTATAAAAGTGGAAAATCACCATACTGTTCACGTCCTAAATAACCAACAAGACTAATTGGATTATCTACGTTGTACATATCTACTGATGGATTGGCACTGCTTCGAATCATGGTGGTTACATAACTACTGTAACCAATTAACATAAATGTTAAACACCAAATACCAAGTCTAAGCATCGACCATCCTTTGGATGCAGCCACTTTTAAACCATACCAGATAAGACCAGCAACTAGAACAAAGAAAGTTGTAAAGCCGGTAAAAAATGGTAAACCAAAATTATTAACAAAAATGCGATCAAAGGTACCAGCGGCTTTTACTGTGTACTGGATAACGCCTACTTGAACAATTCCAGTTATAGCACAAGCAATTACAAAAAATATATAAATACCTCCATAGGTTTTTTTAACTCCTTGACCCCTAGATTCAAAAAGATAAAGTAATACAATAGCAGCAATGGTACCAAGCAGCATAAGTCCACCAAGTGTGCTATCCATTTCAACACCACGCTCTGGATTTACTTCGGCATTGGATACAACGAGTCCACCTATAAAAGCAAGAACGCCGCCAACACCAATAATGCGTAAAAACCACTTGCGGATAACAGCATAATTGAAACTATCCTGTTTTTTGAAATAATAAACCATCACAATGGCTGGAATGGTTAATAGATTTAAAAGGTGAACCCCAATAGAAAGGCCCATCATAAAAAATATAAATACAATCCACTTATCGGCATCCGCTTCACTAGCATGATTTTCCCATTTTAAAATAGCCCAAAAAACAATTGCCGTAAAAAAAGAAGACAACGCATATACTTCACCTTCAACTGCACTATACCAAAATGAATCACTAAATGTGTAGGCAAGCGCACCAACAACACCAGCACCCATCACACTTATGATTTGACTTGTTGTTAAGGTTTCAGAAGTTTTGAGACCCATTATTTTGCGCGCAAAATGGGTAATGGTCCAAAACAAAAACAAAATGGTGAATGCACTAGCAAGTGCACTCATAATATTTACCGCCTTAGCGGCCGTTAATGGATTATCGCCAAACAGTACGATAAAGACACGACCAATAATTACAAATAAAGGAGCCCCCGGTGGATGCGGAATTTGAACCTTAAAACAACTACTCACAAACTCACCACAATCCCATAAACTACCCCCAGCTTCGGCCGTTAAAATATATACGGTGGCAGCAATCAAAAACACAACCCAACCAATCAAATTATTAATTCTTGTAAAAAGCATAATTCTTCGTTTTAAAAGACAGACAAACATAACTTTTTAATCGTAAAATGTAAAGCCCAAAGGCTATTATTTCGGATTTTAAGATACTATTAAGGGCCAAAAAATCCATGTTCCTGCTTATCTTTGTGGGCTCATGAGTCAAAATAGAACCGTTGCCTTTCATACACTTGGCTGCAAACTTAACTTTTCAGAAACCTCTACCCTATCTAGAATGCTAGAACAGGAAGGCTTTGATAAAAAAGAGTTTGATGACCTGGCCGACGTGTACGTTATCAATACCTGTTCTGTTACAGACAATGCAGACAAAGAATGTAGACAAATTGTACGCCGAATTCAAAAAAGAGCCCCCGAAAGTTTTGTCGTAATTACTGGCTGTTATGCGCAGTTGAAACCCGCTCAAATTGCCCAAATTCCTGGGGTAGACTTGGTACTAGGTGCTGCCGAAAAATTTAACTTAGCAACCCATATTAGCAGTCTTTCAAAAGGTAACCCAACCACCATTTGCAGTTGCGACATTGGGAATGTAACAGGTTTTACCGCTTCTTTCTCTCAAAATGATAGAACCCGCTGTTTTTTAAAAGTACAGGATGGATGTGATTATAACTGCTCATTTTGCACTATTCCCATGGCAAGAGGTAAAAGCAGAAGTGATTTAGTAGCTAATGTGGTGGAGCAAGCTAACATGGTAGCAGCCAGTGGCGCAAAAGAAATTGTTTTAACAGGTGTTAATTTAGGTGATTTTGGGAAAGGGCCAAATGGAGAAAAACATACCGAAAGTTTTTTTGACCTGATACAAGCATTAGATAATATTGAGGGCATAGAAAGGTTCAGGATCTCTTCCATAGAACCCAATTTACTAACCCCAGAAATCATTGAATTTGTTGCAAAGAGTAAAAAGTTTATGCCGCATTTTCATATACCCCTACAAAGTGGTAGTGCCGAAATTTTGGGACTCATGCGTAGGCGTTATAAGAAAGAATTGTATCAAGAGCGGGTTGCACTCATTAAAAAACTGATACCACACTGCGCCATTGGTGTGGATGTGATTGTGGGATTTCCAGGTGAAACAGATGCACACTTTAAAGAAACATTTGACTTTTTACACGATTTAGATATTAGCTACTTGCACGTATTTACCTATTCCGAAAGGGACAATACCAAAGCATTAGAAATAAAACCAATAGTTCCTGTTACTACCAGAAATGAACGCAACAAAGCCCTTCGAAATTTATCATTTATGAAGCTTCAATATTTTACTGCTGCACATGTAGGAAGTGCCCGCAAAGTACTCTTTGAAGACTTTAATAAAAATGGAATGATGGAAGGATACACAGATAATTATATCAGAATTACAACGCCATACAGGAAAGAATGGGCCAATCAAATTATTGATTGGGAAATGCGATAAAACCTATACTATATGAGGCTTACATGTGAATGCGGAAATTCAACCACCATCACCTGACCTAAACTTTGTAACCGAACGTATACCTTCTTTTTATCGCTAAAAGTGACCACACCTTCCCGGTCCATAAACACCCCGTAGTTAATTCTTATTTTGGTGTCTTCCCTAAACCCTTCATCAGAAATTAATTGCAATGTCGCTTCTTTTTCGCCGAGGTATTTTTGAATCATATCAATTTCCTCTTCTCTAATAACTGCGGGCTTACCTAAATAAAAAACGAAATTCAAAACACCATCGGTCATTTTAACTTTAGTTGTTTCACTATCATCGATATGAACAAATACATAGGACCGAAACAAGGGTTCTTCAATTAATTTTTTACGATCGGTCCACTGCTTTTCTATTTTTTGTAAAGGGCACCAACACACTACTCCTTTTTTCTTAAGCTGCGCATCAATTTTTTTTTCCCACCTTGGTTTGGTATATAAAGCATACCATTTCTTCTGTTTCTCCATACTAAAATTCAAACTCAGTAATATATGTAATAGGTGGCTTATTTAAATACAAAACTAGATTTAGCTAGTATCATTTTATTCATCACTTTAACCGTCTCACTAATTGGCATATCAGAGGCCACTGCATTTAGCCAAGCTTTATAACGTTCCCCTTTATTTTTATCCGGGTTATTGAAAAACTTACTGCTATCAACATCCACAGGCTTTACCGATAAAGGCTTGGCAACTTTTAGTAGCGCGCTATTTTGTTCTACTACTTTCTTAATTTTTGTTTGTAAAGCCTGGTATTTAGATAAACTTAATGGCGCAAACCCTTCTGAGGTACTTGCAATCCAAGACAAATTATTTTTGAGCGTTGTAAAATTAGCGTCTTTTTCTACCCTTTCTTTTTCAGAAGTAATAGCTGACTCATACACCGGACTCTGGCTCCATAAAAAATAAGGAGCGGTTGCTATTTTATGAAAAGGAAGCGCAGACTCATTGTCTTTTTCCCTAATTTTTAAGTACTCGTAACTATCAGGTAACACAATATCAGACTCTACACCACGAAGTTGAGTTGATGCGCCATTGACACGGTAAAACATTTGAAAAGTTAACTTGACAGCACCCATATCGGTACGGCCACTTGTGGGGTCGATGGGGTTACCAAAAGGAATACTTCTTTGGACTGTACCTTTACCATAGGTAGAGGAACTTCCAATAATTACGCCTCTTTTATAATCTTGAATGGCTGCGGCAAAAATTTCACTTGCAGAAGCACTAAATTCATTCACCATTACTGCTAATGGCCCATCGTATAAACTACCCGACTGACGATCACTTAAAATATTAGACTTGCCCTCCCTATCCCTAACCTGCACCACAGGTCCTTGATTGATAAAGAGTCCAACCATTTGAACCACTTCGTACAATGATCCACCACCGTTATTGCGTAAGTCAATAACAATTCCTTTTACATTTTCAGCTTTAAACTTCACAATTTCTTTTGCAATATCTTCTGAACATCTGTTACCATCTTCTCTTTCATAATCGGCATAGAATTCAGGTAAATAAATGTATCCAATTTTATCAGTGCCTTCTGTTACAATCGCACTTCTTGCAAATGTTTCATCCAGTACAATTTCCTCTCTAATAAGTGTTACCACTTTTACCGTTCCATTTGTTTTTTTAATGGTTAAACGAACTTCTGTGCCTTTATTTCCTCGAATAATTTTTACGGCATCTTCTGTGGCATAACCAGCTACATCAACCGGTTCAGCACTTCCTTGTGCTACTTTTAAAATAACATCATTGGCATCAATTTCTCTTGATTTCCAAGCAGCCCCTCCCGGTTGTACTGACGCAATTTTTATGCCATTTTCATCTTCTCCTAACTGCGCGCCAATCCCATAAAAACGGCCGCTCATACCTTCGTCAAAAGCACGTTTTTCGATAGGCGGAAAATAATCAGTGTGTGGATCCATCAAACCCGTGATTGCGTTAATAAAAGCCGTAAAACGCTGATCTTCATTAAACGTTTTTTGAATTCGATCAAAACGCTTATTGGTCGCTTTTAAAACCTGCTCTCTCGCCATTCTTTCGAGTGTAGAATCTGGCTTAGCTACGTAATCTTTTTTTTCTTTATTTTTTTCTCTTTGATCTAAATAATCTGCATAACGTTCAAGTGCAGCATAGGTCAATTGCTTTCTCCAACGTTCTTTTCGGATTGCAGCAGAACTTGCAAATTCTTGTTTATCATTTTCTAAAAGCACCGAATCATTTGCGTTAAAATCAAATGGCGTTTTTAAAATTTCTTTATACAAAAGAATCGTTTCTTGTAAGCGCTTGGAATAAACAGCACTAACAGCGGGAACAAATGCAATAGGCGCTCCTTTTATTTCATCATCTAAACTTGTTTCAAATTTTTTAAACCCATTGACATCAGATTGTAAAAACAAAGTTTTTTCAGGATCCAATGCCTTTAAATAAGCCGTGAAAACCTTTTTAGAAAAAGCATCATCAATAACCTTAGGACTATAATGTTGTGCTTCCAACAATGCACCAACGGTTGCCAATAATTTTTGACGTTGTGTTGGCTGAAGCTCGGGTGAACTGCTGCTTACTTTAAATGCAAAAAAAATAGCGCCGAATAAAACAATGCCCCCTAGAAGTAGTCCTTTTCTTGTTTTCATAAATGCTTTAAATTTTTCCATGTTGGAAATCTGATAGGAATCAAAAATAGCTGAAAAGAAGCATCAAAAAACAGCATTTGAGCCAAATTAACAAAGGTTTTGATAAGTGGCAATCAAGAAAGTTCAAAATGAGATTTTGTTAAATGCTCAATTACCTTATTTTTGCACTCCTTAAAGACGGAGAGCGTAGCTCAGTAGGTTAGAGCGTCAGTTTGTGGCACTGAAGGCCGTGGGTTCGAGACCCATCGTTCTCCCATCTTATTTAAAACCTATAAGTATTTGCTTATAGGTTTTTTTAAATCACCAACACTATGTCTTTACTTATTCTAGCAATTCCTTTGATATCAGCATTTATAGGCTGGTTTACCAATTGGATAGCCATCAAAATGTTATTTCATCCAAGGCTTCCTGTAAAAATATTGGGCATCACTTTTCAAGGAATATTCCCAAAAAGGCAGCGTCAATTTGCCGAAAAATTGGGTAAACTAGTAAGTGAAGAGCTACTATCCTTTAAAGATATTGAGTCAAAAATCACCGATGGGAGCAACTTACAACAGGTAATGCCCCTCGTAGAAACGCATATTGACAACTTTTTACGCAATAAATTGGCCGCAGAAATGCCAATTATAAGCATGTTTATTGGCGATAAAACCATTGAACAGCTTAAATCAGTGTTTATGAAGGAGTTAGAAAGCTTATTTCCAGTACTCATGACAAGTTATATGGATAAATTGAAACATGAGCTTGATTTAGAAGCTATTGTAACTGAAAAAGTAAGCAATTTTAGCTCCGACAAACTAGAGGAAATCCTTCAATCCATCATGTCAAAAGAATTCAAATTCATTGAAATTATAGGAGCGGTATTAGGGTTTCTAATCGGGATCATTCAGGTGTTAATTACCTCTATTGGCGGCTAATCTCCATTATTTTGCCGTTTACCGATAAAAAACAGCTGTTTTTAGCCATTTTGAAAACTTTACCCCCAAAAAATTGTCATATTACCGCTTGTCCATTGGTAATGTTGAATTCAATTAATTGATGGACCTTTGCATAAATAATTATAAATAAATAAGATGCGTAAAATAATAGTAATAATTACATTATTCGTTGGATTTTGCTTGAACAGCCTTCAAGCGCAATATCCTGGTGCCCGAACAGGTGCTATGCCAAGTGGTGCCCAAACAAATATTGGACATTTTTACGGTAAAATCGTAGACAGTAAGACAAACAAGGCCCTAGATGCCATGACGGTTCAATTAACAGGCAATAAATTTGATACTGTAACTAAAAAGATGAAAGAAGTGGTGTTAAACACCCAAATCACCAAGGCAAATGGAGATTTTAGTTTCGAAAACCTCTCTTTATTTGGCAACTACAAATTAAAGGTTTCTGGCCTAGGCTTTAAAACACTCGATCAAACCATCAGTTTTGGTATTAAAATGCCTCAGCCAGGTGCAGCGCCGAATATGCAGCAAATGTTAAGCATGGCCGATAAAGATTTAGGCAATATCAAAATCACTGCTGACGCAACAGATCTTGGTAACGTAACAGTTACATCATCAAGTAAGCCCCAATTTGAAATGGGTATTGACCGTAAAATATTCAATGTCGACAAAAATTTAGTGAGCACAGGACAGTCTGCAACAGAAATCATGAAAAACATTCCTTCTGTAAACGTGGATATCGATGGTAACGTAACGTTAAGAAATGCTGCTCCTACTATTTTTGTGGATGGCAGACCAACCACCTTAACACTGGATCAAATTCCCTCTGATATCATTGATCGGGTGGAATTAATCACCAACCCATCTGCTAAATTTGATGCATCAGGTGGAAATGGTGGTATCATAAATATCGTATTAAAAAAGAATAAAAAAGTAGGCTATAATGGTGGATTAAGAACAGGTATTGATTCTCGTGCTAAAGTAAATTTAGGTGCAGACATTAATATTAGACAAGGTAAAATCAACGCATTTTTATCTGCGAATTTAAACCAGTTTAAATCCATCAGTAATAGTTCAACTATTAGAGACAACTTCTTTGCTACACCAAGTGCAATAAGCAATACTGCAAAATCAATAAATGATGGTGGATTTAGTTTTATGAGAGGTGGCCTCGATTATTTTATTGACAATAGAAACACGTTGTCATTTGCTGGCAATTACAACACAGGAAATTTTGATGCTGAAAATAACCAAAAAGCAGATTCTACCATTAAAGGTGTTTATACTTCTTACAATCAAATCCTAAGTGGAAATGCTTCAACCTCTAATAGTTTTGGTGGCCAGATGAGTTTTAAACACAACTATGCTAAAAATGGCGAAAGCTTATCTGCGGATGTAAACTACAATGAAAGAAACAGCAACAACTCATCTAACGTTAATACACAAACCTACTTCATCAATAATACGCTAAAAGGATTTCCTTTACTACAACAAACTATTGGTTCCGGTAATTCTAGTAACATGACTGGTCAATTGGATTACGAAAATCCTATCACCGATGATAGCAAACTTGAAATGGGTTTAAGAGGTACTGTTCGCTTAAACGAATCAGTATCCAATCAATTTAGATACAATCCAGTGACAGCAAAATATGACATGATATCTAGGATTAGTAATAGTTTCAAGTCCAATGATCAAGTCTATGCTGCATATGCAACCTATACATTCAGGATTAAAAAAATTAGCTATCAACTAGGACTTCGTGCAGAGAGTTCAAATTATACTGGAACACTTTTGACAGCTGCCGGAAAAGACTCAGCAAGCTTTAAAGTACAGTACCCATTAAGCTTAATCCCAACAGCATTTTTAACATACAAACTTTCTGAAAAAGAAGATTTGCAGTTCAACTATGCAAGACGTATTAATAGACCAAACTTCTGGCAATTAATTCCTTATCCAGACTTTTCTGACCCTCAAAATATCAGCGTTGGTGACCCAGGCATTAGACCAGAATTTACCAACTCATTTGAGTTTTCGTATAACAATGCGTACAAAAAAGGAGCTAACTTTTTAGTAACTGCTTTTTTCAAATACAGTACTGACCTTATTACAAGATATGTGTACACTGGTAAAAATGAATTGAATCCACTAGACACCATGCCAGTGTATTACAGTTCTTATATCAATGCAGATAACAGTATTATTTATGGCTTAGAATTAAGCAATAAAATGCCTGTAACAAAATGGTGGGACTTAACATTGAGCGGTAATTTATTTAGCTCTCAAATTAATGCAACCATTCCAGGTCAAAACATTAGCAACGATGCAAGGGTTAGCTGGTTTGCTAAAATGAACAGTAGCTTTAAATTAAACAAAACACTTTCCATTCAATTGAGTGGTGACTATCAAGCTAAAACCATTCTTTCTCCAAACGTTGGAGGTGGTGGTGGCCGTGGCGGCGGAGGTGGTGGCTGGGGTGGCATGTTTGGCGGTGGTGCTCAAACATCAGCTCAAGGTTTTAATATGCCGCGTTATGGCCTAGATTTAGCTATTAGAAAAGAGTGGACTTGGAAAAATGGTAAGAGCGGTTCTTTAACCCTTAGCATGAACGATTTTTTAAGAACTCAATTATTTAAATCATATTCAGAGAGTAACTTCTTTACGCAAACAAGTGAACGTAGAAGAGACCCACAAGTATTAAGGGTGAATTTCAATTACCGTTTTGGTAAATTTGATGCTGCACTCTTCAAACGTAAAAATACAAAAGCAGATCAGAGTGGTGGCGGTATGGATATGATGCAATAAAAAATATTATATTCCGATGTTAGCGGTTCTTACCCGTTAACATCGGAACAAAAGAAAATATATCAAAAGACTCCTCGGTAATTTCACCGTTTATGTCTTTACTAATTCGGATCATTCTTTGTTGGTCCCCTTCACCCTCATTTACAGGCAACACCATTATGCCACCAGGCTTTAATTGTTCTACCAATTTAGGCGGAATAAAGGGCGCCGCAGCTGTAATGATAATTTTATCAAAGGGCGCATAGGTAGGAAGACCTTCAAAACCATCCCCATAAAAAAATTTTATTGTTGGGTACTTGGCTTTAAAAACATAGTCTTTATGTAAATCAAATAATTTTTTTTGACGCTCTATGGTGTAAACACGTGCCCCCATTTCTGCTAAAATAGTTGCTTGATATACACTACCCGTTCCAATCTCTAATACTTTGTCTGACCTGTTAATTTGAAGCAACTGCGTTTGATAGGCTACCGTATGCGGATGAGAAATGGTTTGACCCTCGCCTATGGGAAAAGCTCTGTCCTCGTATGCATGTGTTAAAAATGCCGAATCTAAAAAATAATGCCTAGGCACTGTATTGATAGCGGTTAATACCGATTCGTCGGTGATTCCTTTTTGGCGAAGGAGATCCACCATTTGTTTCCGAAGTCCTTTATGAACGTGTTTGTCTTCTAATTTTTGCTCCATGATTCACCCTATGCCAAAGACATGTCTTTTATAATTCGTTGAATTTTCTGATCTAACCCTGCAAAAGTATTGTCATACGCTTCTTTAGATGCGAGTGTAGTATGCACACTAAAATAGAATTTTATTTTAGGCTCTGTGCCTGATGGCCTTGCAGAAATTTTACTTCCATCGGCGGTAATAAATTGAAGCACATTACTTTTTGGTAATTGTAGCTTCCAGGTTTCGCCGCTCACTAAATTTTTACCGGTTTGCATGTCGTAATCCAACATCTCTATTACTGTTGACCCGTCAATGGCCTGAGGAGGACTGTTACGGTAACCTTCCATCATGGCAGCAATTTCTTTTTGACCATTTATGCCCTTTTTGGTAATACTAATGAGCCGCTCGTAATAAAAACCATACTGCATGTATAGCTCTATCATTTTATCAAACAAACTTTTACCTTTCGCTTTTTCATACGCCGCCATCTCACAAAGTAAAGCAACGGCGCTCACTGCATCCTTATCTCTAATCTCATTTCCAATCATGAGACCAAAACTTTCTTCACCACCAATAACGTAGTTTTCGTTGGCTTCTTTTTCTTTGATGAGTTCTGCAATCCATTTAAATCCAGTAAGCACATTGTAACATGCTACCCCATTTTGTTTAGCTACTTCATTGATCATAGCGGTTGTTACAATGGTTGAAATAACCATATCGTTTGGCTTTGAAATACCCTTTGCCTTTCGTGCTTCAATAAGGTATGCAAAAGCTAATACAGCCGTTTGGTTACCATTCATGAGTACCCACTCGCCTTTATGGTTTTTTACACCAATACCAACCCTATCGGCGTCTGGGTCTGTACCTAATAAAATATCAGCACCTAACTCTTTTGCTTTTGCTAGTCCCATCGCCATGGTTTCACTTTCTTCGGGATTAGGATATCCCACCGTGGGAAAATTACCATCGGGTGTTGCCTGTGCTTCTACAATATGCACATTGGTAAAACCAAAACGAGACAATACTTCTGGCACTAATGTTATTCCAGTACCATGTATAGGTGTATACACAATAGATAAATCATGCTGGGCTTGAATCACTTCGGGATAAACGCTCAAGCTTTTAACCATGTTAATGTAAGCCTCATCCATAGTAGGTCCTATCAGCGTAATATTAGCTTCGCCACCCGTCCAATTCACTTCATCAACGCTTGTTATGGCTTCTACTTCCTTAATAACATTTTTATCGTGCGGAGGCACGAGTTGTCCGCCATCATTCCAATAGGCTTTATAGCCGTTGTATTCTTTGGGGTTATGTGAAGCCGTGCAAACCACACCTGCCTTACAACCAAGCTGCCTAATGGCATAGCTTAATTCGGGCGTAGGTCTTAACGCCTCAAACAAATAAACTTGTATGCCATTAGCTGCAAATACGCCTGCCGTAGTTTCGGCAAAAAACCTGCTATTATTTCGTGAGTCATGGCCAATGACTACCGACATGGGTTCATTACCATATGTTTTTTTGAGATAATTCGCAAAACCCTGCGTAGCCATACCCACTGTATATTTATTCATGCGGTTGGTACCTACACCCATAATACCACGTAAGCCACCAGTACCAAATTCGAGGTTCCTATAAAAAGAATCAGCTAATTCATCTGGCTGCAAATTAATAATTGCATCTTTAGTTCCCTGATCGTAATTACCAGAAAGCCATACCGAAACTTTGTCTTGAATAGAATGATCCATAAAATAGTATTGAATAGACTACAAAAATAGTAAAAATTAAGCCTTGGTTTCTACGCAAACACCGTCGATTTCAGTACCGGTAACCAGCACCCGAATATGGTCTTGTAAAGAAGTGGAAATAGACAAACCAACATAATCAGGTTTCACGGGATAGAGGCGGTACATTCTTTCAACGAGCACTAAGGTTTGAATACTTACTGGATAAAAATCTAGTAAAGGTTTAATGGCATATAAAAGCGTTTTACCACTATTAGAAACATCGTCCACTAAAACGATATGTGCTCCTGTAAAATTAGCGGGTGCACTATACGTAATTGTTGAAGGCATTTCTTTGTCTAATGATGCTTCCAAAATAGTAATACTACACTGAACATAGGGGGTCAATAACGCTGCAATTTTATGGGCGATTACCACCCCATTGTTTCTGATACCAATAAGTATTAAAGACTTTGTTGCAGGCGCTATATTTTCAGCCAATTCAAGTGCCATACGGTGCATTTTTTGCTGTGCCGCAGCGGCAGAAAGAATAGAATTGTTGGTTTCCATAAACACAAGATTTAGTATCAAATGTAACAAGAATATTTGCACAATACGAACTGAATCACAACTAAATAAAACAACTTATCTTAGCAGTCTAATTGTGCACCATGGAAATGTTAGCCCCACTGATTTTTTTAGCCCTTTTGGGTACCGCAGGCTTCCTTTTTTACAAAAAGGCCACCCTCATAAAAAAAACCATTTTACTGGGTAAATCCGAGATTCATTATGATCAACCTGGACGCAGATGGAAACAAGTATTACTGCTTGCGCTGGGGCAAAAAAAGATGTTCAAAAATCCTTTGGTTGCATTTTTACATCTCATCATTTATGCCGGATTTATTATCATCAATCTAGAAGTACTAGAAATTATCATAGATGGTATTACAGGTAAACACCGTGTGTTTTTACCCTTTATTGGCAGCTACTATAGCTTATTTATCAATGTATTTGAGCTACTTGCTTTTGGCGTTACCGTTGTTTGTGTTATTTTTTTAGCACGAAGGAATATTTTATACATTAAAAGATTGGCAAGTAACGATTTAACAGGTTGGCCAAAAACAGATGCAAATCTGATACTCGTTGTTGAAATTATTTTAATGAGCCTGTTTTTTCTAATGAACGGTGCAGATCAAACCCTTCAAGGCATTGATCCTACGCATTATCCGTTAACATGGTCATTTATCATTTCGAGTAATTTAGTACCATTATTAAATCAGATTTCGCCTACTACATTGATGATTATTGAAAGAAGCGCTTGGTGGCTTCACATCATTGGCATTTTGGCCTTTTTAAATTACCTACCCTACTCTAAACATTTACATATCATTCTTGCGTTCCCAGCTGCCTATTACAGTGCCTTAGAGCCAGCAGGGAAAATGAAAAACATGCCCTCAGTTCAAAATGAGGTGTTGTATGCCATGGACCCTAGTATGGCACCAACAGATGCAGCACCACCTGCAACATTTGGGGCCAAGGATATTTTTGATTTGAATTGTAAGAGCTTAATGGAAGCATATAGTTGCACCGAATGTGGCAGATGTTCAGCTGCTTGCCCAGCCACTACTACAGGTAAATTATTGAGCCCGCGTAAAATTATGATGGCTACCAGAGATAGACTTGAAGAAGTAGCGCAAAACATTCAAAAAAACACAAACTTTGTAGACGATCAAAAAACACTCTTACACAATTATATCAGTGTTGAAGAATTAAGGGCTTGTACCACTTGCAATGCATGTGTAGAAGCTTGTCCTGTAAGCTTATCGCCATTAGATATTATTATGGAATTAAGAAGGTCTTTAATTATGGAAGAAAGTAGCGCTCCATCCGAATGGAATAATACTTTTTCAAATATTGAAAACAATTTTGCCCCATGGAAATTTTCTCCGGAAGACCGTGAAAATTGGGCAAAAGAAAACTAATACAATACCTATGAAAGTAAATACAATGGCCGAAATGATGGCCTTAGGAACGATGCCAGAATACTTATTCTGGGTGGGTTGTGCTGGAAGTTTTGATCAAAGAGCTCAAAAAATAACAAAAGCATTTTCTCTTATTTTAGATAAAGTAGGTATTAGTTATGCAATTTTAGGGAAAGAGGAAGCGTGCACTGGCGACCCTGCTAGAAGAGCAGGTAATGAATTTTTATTTCAAATGATGGCCTATCAAAATATTCAGGTCATAAACGCTTATGGTGTTAAAAAAATTATTACCACCTGTCCGCACTGTTTTAATACCATAAAAAACGAATACCCAGAGTTAGGAGGAAATTACGAAGTCATACATCATACCACTTTACTTCAATCTTTAATCAATGAAGGAAAAATTATATTAAAAGAAGGCGGGGCATTTAAGGGCAAAAAAATATCTTACCATGATAGCTGTTATTTAGGCCGTGCTAATAATATTTATGAAGCCCCTCGAAAGGTCTTAGAAGTATTAGACGCAGAACTTATTGAAATGAAAAGATGCCGCTCTAATGGACTATGCTGTGGCGCTGGCGGTGCACAAATGTTTAAAGAAGAAGAGCCAGGTACCACCAGAATAAATATAGAAAGAGCCGAAGAAGCCGTGGCTACAGGGGCGCAAATTATTGCATCGGCATGTCCATTTTGCAATACCATGATGACAGACGGAATCAAAAACAAAGAAAAAGAAAATGAAATGGCCGTTCTAGATATAGCAGAGCTCATTGCAGAAAGCATGGCATAATTAAACTACTCAACAATGAATTTTTCAATAGAAACGCACATTCCTCCCGATTTTAACGACCATGCTCGTGTTTGGATTTTTCAAAGCAGTAGACTTTTTAGCATGTCAGAAGCTTTTGAAATTGAAAGCATCTTAAAGGCCCATTGTGCCAATTGGAAAAGCCATGGCAAGGAGGTTAATGGCTATGCCAATTTGTTTTTTGGTCAATTTATTGTTGTCATGGCTGATGAAACGGAGGCAACGGTAGGTGGCTGCAGCACAGACAGTTTATTTAGAACCATCAAACAAATTGAGGCCCTTTGCAAAGTCAATTTATTTGATAGACAAATGCTTGCGTTTTTAGTAAAGGATAAAGTTGAACTATTGCCACTTGCGCAAATCAAATACGCAGTATCAAACAATCATATTAGCCCAACTACTATCTATTTTAACAATACAGTAGGCACTAAAAAAGAATTGATGTCAAGCTGGATGATACCTATTTGCGAGAGCTGGCTTTCTGCAAGGGTTTAACAGGCTTTGTAACCACTTTATTTAATTGATAACTAATAGCAATTCGATAATTTTTTGTATTACTTGAGCTAAATGATTCTAAATTAAAATTAGCCCCGTAAACAAAGGTTTGAAACTGCTGCTAGGTGGTAGGATCAATAATATTAATGGAAACAATTAAACGACGATCTAAAAATTTGCGCTGCACCCCTAAATTAACGGTTAAATTGCTCCTACTCCTTCCCTGTGGATCCGCAAAATTATTATAGCGTGCTGTGCCTTCAAAAGTAAGTAGGTTGCTAGGTGTAAAATTATAATTAAGGCTCGTGTAAAAAGTGGCACCGTCTCGATATTTATATAATAATTTTTCCGAAGCCCCATATTGATTAAAAGTATATCCTGCACTACCATTCAATCGAAACTTTTTAGTAAAGGTATAACCACCCCAAGCGCTAGCTTCGTATTCACGTCTATCTGCAATGTTTTTCCAAGTCACTTCGGTTTTACCGCCCGCTTGCAATGTTCGAATGCTATTAAAAACATCCTTTAATTGATTGTATCCAAGTGATGTATTTACATAATACTTACCCTTTACGTAACTAAAATTCCAGTCATAATTATGCGATAATGTGGGAGCTAAATACGGATTTCCAAACCTAATATTATACGGGTCACTATAATCGATATTTGGGTTTAGTTCACCAATACCAGGTCTTCTTATAGTAGCCCTATACACGAGCGTAGTATTCATTTCTTTTGAAAACTCTTTACGAAGGGTGAAATTTGGGAGTACATTCCAATAACCATTGTCTACATTACTGGCATTACCCTTTAAAAAAAGAAATTGCAAATTGGTATACTCAGTTTGCACTCCAAATGATAAGCGGTATTTACTTTTAAAATTATAAGACAACCCTACTCTTGCTGTTGCAATAAGTTGATCATTGGTAAAATCATTGCTCAATACATCATTGTTCACAAACAACTGATCCGATTTACGAAAAAATTGGGTGTTCACAAGGCCATGGTACCAGGTATTTAAAATAGAAATCCCGCCATTAAAATTATGTTGCTTGGTTTTTAGGGGACGTAAAAAGTCAATTCTAAGTGAAGCAGAATTATTGTCTGTGTTAAATAATTGTCGTTGGGTAGAATCTACACCCGTGGGTTTTTTATCCGGAAATAGGAACTGCTGAAAAAATGTTCTATTATTATGGGTCGTTGACAAATTAGCATTTGCAATAAATCGAAGGTAACCCGGTCCTGTTTTTTGTTTGATATTATAACTGCCAGAAACCACATGATTTATACCCCCTCCAACACTATGGTTGTTACGATTGCTTAAACGGTAAATTTGTTGCTGGTTATTAATATTGGTATACGTGTTATTAGAATTATTGTCAAATGAATTTGGATTGAGCTGATACGTGAGTGATAAAATATGCTGCTTATCTATTTCGTAATCGGCTTGTGCCCTAAAATTAGGCCTGGAAGAATAATTGGTAAATTTATTTTGTGTATTAAAATAATTGGTAGAATCTCTGTATATATTTTCTCTTTTTGAATAACCATTACCTGTTATGGTACTCACACCCACCCCACCATTTAAGTTTAAAACTAGTTTTTGATTTCGGTAACTGCCATTTGCGGATGTTGAAGATTCGCCCCTTGTTCCTGCACTCACATTTACCCTTCCAACCCATCCAATTTTTCCTTTTTTAGTGACAATATTGATAACGCCTCCTGTTTCAGTTGCATACTGAGGAGGAGGCGTTGTCATGACCTCGATTCTATCAATACTATTTCCTGGCAGGCTCTCTAACAAATCTTGAAGTTGTTGCGCATTTAAATCGGTAGGTTTATCGTCAATAAGTATGCGAGGCTCTTTCCCTTTTAATAAAATTTTTCCGTTAGGGTCATTGTTAATGAGGGGCATATTTTTTAATAATTCGGCAGTAGTGGCTCCTCCACTCAACGCACTTTCCCCTACATTAAAAATGATTTTATCATCCTTATTTTCTATGAGTGGTTTTTCGGCATACACAATAACTTCTGAAATAGCCGAGCCAGAAAGGTTTAATTTAATATCCCCTAAATTAAAATCGTAACGCTCCTCCCTTAAATAAATACTATCTAATGTAAGGTTAGCATAACCCACCATCGTAGCTTTTAACTTGTAATATCCAAATGGTAAATTCAAACATTCAAAAGCACCGTTTTTATCAGATACTACCTGAAACGCCACAGCCGTGTCTGACATTTTTTTTAATTGAATACTAGCATATGACAAAGGCTTATTCGTACCAGCGTCTAGTACATTGCCAATAATAAGGCCCATCAAACGACTGGCCTCAGTAGCTGGTTTTTGGCTATAACCTTGTACACAAAAAAACAAGGCGCTGATTATGCATAAAAAAGACTTCATAGTATCGTTTACAAAATAAATCTTTATGTGCAAGATGTGAAATAATAAAGGCTAATTGGTTAATTTTATATAAATAATCGGCCACCATGTTAACAATCTACGGCATACCCAATTGCGACACCGTAAAAAAGAGTTTAGACTGGTTTACTAAACACAAAATTGAATATGTGTTTCATAACTACAAAAAAGAAGGGGTAACGGCAACGCTACTTCAAGACTGGATGTCTCAACAGGATTTTACACTGATTGTAAACACAAAATCTGCAACGTACAAGAAATTAAGCCCAGCGGATCAAGCAAAGTGCGCAAAAGCAGCTACCGCTATTGCCGTACTTCAAGAAAATACGAGCTTAATCAAAAGACCCATTGTTACAAAGAAGGGTAAAATTATAGCCATTGGATTTGATCCAGAAACATACGCAAGCCTATTTTAAAATAGATGCTAGTTTTTGTAAGAGATCTTCACCCCTTAAATCTTTACCAATAATTTTTCCAGTAGGGTCAATTAATAAATTAGCTGGTATACTTTGAATACGATACAGCTGTGCAACTTCGTTATTCCAGTATTTCAAATCACTAACATGGGTCCATGTAAGTTTATCGGCTGCAATCGCTTTAATCCAACCGTTCTTATCCTGGTCTAATGAAACACCAAGTACTGTAAAGTTTTTTAACTTATACTTGTTATACGCTGCAACTACATTTGGATTTTCTTGTCTGCAAGGTCTGCACCAGCTAGCCCAAAAATCTATGAGTACATACTTTCCCTTAAATGAAGACAACTTTACTGGCTTACCATTTTGATCATTTTGTGTGAAATCTGTTGCCATAGAACCTATTTGTCCAATTTTAGCATCACCCACAGACTTTACAATCATTTCAGAAAAATAGCCTTTTTTAGCAGCTGGCTGTAATGTATTGAAAGTAGATTCTAATTCTTGAGGTCCTGAAAATAAAGGCCCAACCGCAAAAAGGGCAAATGAACTTACAACAGAAGCAGGGTTGGCATTTGCAAATCCTACCGTTTCATTTAAAAGCACTTGCTTATAACTATTAAATAAATTAATGAGTGAATCACGCTTTGGCGATTGTGCCATTTCTGCTTGAATAAGCGGAACAATGGCGTTGAGCTTATCCTTTAAAGGAGCAAACTGAATTCTAAATTTTTCGTAGGTCTGATGTAGTATAGACCCAGTTAACTTAATTTGATCGGGCGTAGCTATATCACCTTCTATAATTACAGCTTCATTACCAATAAACATTTCGATGTTTATTTGAGGTGCAGCAGAAAAGGTTAGTTGTAATAGCATGCCTTCATTTACATTGCCCTTCAAAATAAAAACACCATCAGCAATTGTTGCTGTTGCAAGCGCTTGTCCATTAAAAACATTTTTTAAAGTGGCAGCAGTTCCGTTGGTTAACCCTTTAACTTTTCCTGTAACCGTAAAATCTGCAGCAATAGCAGACTGAAAAACAAACAGGAATGATAGTGTGTATATAATTAGTTTACGCATAATAAATATTTGAGTCTATTTTTTGTGTCTATTTTTTAATATTTCAATGACATCTTGCAAACTGTATCCTTTTGCCTGTAACAAAATTAAATAATGAAAAAGCAAATCAGAGGCTTCATTTAAAAACAAAAGCTCATTGTTATCTTTTGACTCAATCACAAGCTCTACTGCTTCCTCACCTACTTTTTGCGCTATTTTATTGATTCCCTTTGCAAATAAAGATGCTACATAAGAAAGATCAGGACTTTCGGTTTTACGGTTGGCAATTACGGTTTCTAAATACGTTAAAAAATGAGCGGCATTATTCTCTTCACCCCAACATGTATCAGTGCCTTTATGACAAGTAGACCCAACTGGAATTACTTTTATTAGCAGGGCATCGGCATCACAATCAAGTAACATTTCTTTGAAATTCAAAAAATGGCCACTTTCTTCCCCCTTCGTCCAAAGCCTATTTTTAGATCTACTAAAAAAAGTGACTTTTTTTGTGGAGAGGGTTGCTTCAATAGCAGCTGCATTCATAAATCCAAGCATTAACACCTTACTTGTTTCAATGTCTTGAACAATAGCTGGCACGAGTCCATCCGAGTATTTTGAAAAATCAATATTGTCTAACATAATTGTTGGTAAATGTAAAAATTAAAGCCTAATTGGCAATCCTTTGTCTAATAAAAATGATTTTAAAGCATGTACTTCAATTTCCTTAAAATGAAAGATACTTGCTGCCAAGGCCGCATCTGCTAAGCCTTTTGTAAAAACAGCCTCAAAATGCTCCATGTTTCCGCCACCCCCCGATGCAATAACCGGAATAGAAACCGCTTTTGAAACAGCAGCTGTAATATCTAGTGCAAAACCTGCCTTGGTACCATCATGGTTCATCGATGTTAAAAGAATTTCGCCAGCCCCGAGGCTAGCGGCTTCCCTAGCCCATGACAAACAGGTTTTATTCGTAGGCACTGTTCCACCATTTAAATAAACATACCATTCACCATCCGCCTCTTTTTTGGTATCTATGGCTACCACGACGCACTGACTCCCAAATTCCTTTGCCAAGCTTGCGATTAATCCAGGATTTTTAAACGCAGCGGAGTTAATAGCAATTTTATCAGCACCATTTTGTAATAACACCCGTACATCATCAATACTAGCAACACCTCCACCCACTGTAAATGGAATATTAATAACGCCAGCAATTTTTTTTGCTAAATCCGCGAGGGTTTTACGTTTTTCGTTGGTTGCAGTAATATCTAAAAAAACAAGTTCATCAATACCAGCAGCTGCGTAAAAAGCGCCCAGCTCGACAGGATCACCAGCATCACGGATATTTTCAAAATTGATACCTTTTACAGTTCTTCCATTTTTAATATCCAAACAGGCAATAATTCTTTTTGCTAACATACTTTTAAATTATGCATTAAACTGCTGCAATGCGTTTAGTGAAATACGGTTTTCATAAATTGCTTTACCCACAATAGCACCCGCACAACCAATACGATCAAGTTCTTCCAAATCTTGAAGTGAACTTACCCCACCACTAGCTACGAGTTTTAAACTCGGAAATAACAAAATGAGTGACTGGTAAAGTTCAGTAGAAGGTCCTTCTAGCCTACCATCTTTTGAAACATCGGTACAAAAAATATTCGAAATACCCTTTGCTAGATAATCACCTATAAATGTATCAATGCTAGTAGTAGAAGTATGCATCCAGCCATTAACCGCTATAAAGTTGTCTTTTACATCCGCTCCCAAAAAAAAGCGATTAGCCCCATAGGTACCAACCCAACTTAAAAAAAGCGCAGGATTAGCTACCGCAATACTGCCAATGGTTGCAAGGGATGCCCCACGCTCAAAAACAAGTGCAACATCCTGGTCCGTTTTTATTCCGCCCCCAAAATCAATCACCAATTTTGTGTTCAGTGCAATTGACTCTAATACTTTCCAGTTTTTTACAGCACCTGCTTTTGCGCCATCTAAATCCACCAAGTGAAGCCTTTTGATTCCGGCATCTTCAAAGGCCTTCGCCACTTCCAATGGATTTTCGTTGTAAATGGTTTTTTGCGCATAATCACCCTGCGTTAAACGAACACATTTTCCATCAATAATATCAATCGCAGGTATGATTTGCATCTTATTTAATATCTAAAAAGTTTTGTAAAATTTTTTCTCCCACAGCTGCACTTTTTTCTGGATGAAATTGAACCCCGTAAAAATTATTTTTTTGAAGTGCTGCACTATACGGCAATATATATTGGGTAGTAGCGATGGTGTCTGGTCCAAGTGCTGCATAATATCCGTGTACAAAATAACAATAGGCATCAGGCGCCAAACCATTAAATAATGTTGACCCATACCCACTTATCGTATTCCATCCCACCTGCGGAATTTTATCGGATTCATTGGGCAAAAAAGAAGCAACACGCTCATCAAATACAGATAAACAGGGTGTATTATTTTCTTCGGAATAAGCGCATAACAATTGCATACCTAAACAAATGCCTAAAACGGGCTGATCCAATGATTTGATCACAGCATCTAAATTTCTTTCCTTTAAGTAGGACATTGCAGAACTCGCTTCCCCCACACCCGGAAAAATAACACGATCCGCTTTTTGCAATAGCTCTACATTGTCTGTTACAACAGGAGTAACGCCAAGTCTTTCAAGTGCATAGCTTACTGATAATATATTTCCCGCATTATATTTTACAATCGCAACATTCATATTATGGACGACCAATTATAGATGATAAAAATTGAGTCGTTGTAGTAGCAACATCCGAACTATTTTCAAGAGCTTTAATATAAGCAGAACCTATAATAGCCCCAGCTGTATGCCTAGTGGCTAGCTCAAATGACGCAGCGTCTTTTACGCCAAAACCAACTAAAATAGGATTGTTTAAATGCATCTGCTTTAATTTTTGAAGGTAAGCATCTACTGCTTCAAAATTTAGTGCCGATCCTGTTGTAGCTGATGCACTTACTGCATATAAAAAACCTGAACTGAGCGAATCAAGATAAATAATACGATCGGTTGGCGTTTCAGGTGTTACTAAAAATATAAAATCTAACCCGTGCTTTTTTACAATAGCACCATAAGTGGATTCAAACTCGTAGGCGGGCATGTCTGGCAAAATCAGACCATCCACCCCCACTGCTGCTGCCGCTGCACAAAACTTTTCAAACCCATATTGTAGTACAGGATTCATATAACCCATGAGCACCAAAGGTATATTACTAGTAGCTCTTAATGATTTCAATTGATCAAACAAGACCTCAATTGACATGCCATTTTCAAGGGCTCTAGCTCCACTCTCCTGAATCACGGGGCCATCAGCTAATGGGTCAGAATAAGGCATACCCAATTCTACTAAATCGGCACCATTTTTTTCGAGGGCAGTAATGATAGGAAGTGTACTATCTAATGCCGGATAACCAGCCGTGCAGTATACGTTTAATACTTTTGACGACTTGGTATTAAATAATTTTTTTAGTCTTGTCATGAATCTAATTTTTGCATGTACGTAGATAGATCTTTATCTCCTCTTCCACTTAAACAAATAACAACGGTATCGGTGGGCTTCCATTTTATTTGATCGAGTGCCGCAAAAGCATGTGCAGTTTCTAGGGCTGGAATAATACCTTCCGTTTTACTCACATGAAAAGCAGCATCCATGGCTTCATCATCTGTGGCACTCAAAAACAAACCTCTTCCCGATGAATACAAGTTTGCATGCATGGGGCCAATACCAGGATAGTCTAAGCCCGCCGAAATACTATGCGGCTCAATTACCTGACCATCTGGTGTTTGCATTAACAAACTTTTACTACCATGTAGTATTCCGGGCGTGCCAAGTTGTGTTGTAGCGGCACTCATGTTGGTTTGCACACCATGACCGGCTGCCTCTACTGCTACAATTTGTACCGAAGGCTCTTCTAAAAAATGATAAAAAGCACCAGCCGCATTACTACCCCCACCCACACAAGCAATCACATGTGTTGGAAGTTCGGTACCAGTTTGCAATAGTAATTGCTTACGAATTTCTGCACTGATAACACTTTGAAACCTGGCTACCATATCGGGATAAGGATGTGGCCCTACCACACTACCAATAATATAATGGGTATTGGTAGGATTATTGATCCAATCCCTGATGGCTTCGTTGGTGGCATCTTTTAATGTTTTACTACCACTCGTTGCTGGCACTACGGTAGCACCTAGCATACGCATTCGCGCTACATTAGGCGCCTGCCTTTCAATATCTTTTTCACCCATGTAAACAATACACTCCATACCTTTTAATGCACAAACAGTGGCTGTTGCCACACCGTGTTGTCCTGCACCTGTTTCCGCAATGATGCGTGTTTTACCAAGCTTTTGAGCAAGAATAATTTGGCCAATGGTATTGTTAATTTTATGCGCACCAGTATGACATAAATCTTCTCTTTTTAAGTAAATCGTTGTTCCATACTGTTCGCTCAAACGTTTGGCTAAAAATAATGGCGTTGGTCTACCCACATAATTTTTCAAAAGATCGTTCACCTCTTCTTTAAAATTGGGATCGTCCATGATTTGTAAATACTGGCTTTTAAGTTGTGCCACATTCGCAAATAACATTTCTGGAATAAAGGCACCGCCAAAATCCCCGTAATATCCATGCTCGTTTGGATTTGTAAATATTTGTTGCATATTTATAGCGCTTTAATAGTAGGAATAAAAGATTGTAATAGTTGAATATTTTTTTGCCCTGGTGCCGTTTCAAACTTACTGTTAACATCTAATGCGGTACAATTACCTGCTGCATCAGACTGTACAAATGAAGTTATTTTAGAAACATCATCAGGCCCAATGCCCCCACTTAAAAAATAAGGTTTTTGACCAGTAGCGTTTGCAAGTTTTGTCCAATCAAATGAAATACCAGACCCACCATAAACACTTGAAGCGGTGTCAAACAACAGATAGTCTATATCTTCTAGATACTCGGAAATTTTATACGCAACGTCATCTGTTTCTGAAATTCTAAATGCTTTAATGACAGGGTAATGATTGGCCATCTCTTTACAATAGTTGGGTGTTTCATCTCCATGCAGCTGCACCATATCTAGCCCTGCCGCGGTAGCAGTAGCAATAACATCGTTTAGGGGTTCATTCACAAATACACCTACTTTTAAAACCCCAGGCAACTGAACAGTTTTAATTTGATCAAGGGTTAATGCATGAAGTGCATAACGCTTTGAAGCAGGATAAAAAATAAATCCAACATAATTTACACCCGCTTTACTTAAAGCAAGGGCCTCGTCTATATTAGTAATGCCACATACTTTAATTTTCATTTTCCTGTTTTTTTAAATCTGCTACAAAAGCTTCAAATGCTGCAGCAGGATCAGATGTTTTCATAAAATTTTCTCCAATTAAAAAACCATCAAACCCTTCTTTTTTGAGTTCAAGGATGGTTGACACATTACTGATGCCGCTCTCTGCAATTTTAGGCAAATGAGCCGGTAACATTTTAGCTAGCGCAATAGAATGTGCAAGGTCTACTTCAAAAGTTTTAAGATTACGATTATTGATTCCAACCATATCTATACCATCACATACATGTTCCAACTCAGCTGAGGTATGAATTTCAAGTAACACTTCTAGACCAATATCTTTTGCAACGGTAGCAAGCTCTTTAACAGCTATTGGGGCAAGACAGGCAGCAATTAATAAAATCACTTCGGCGCCATAGGCTTTAGCTTCTATAATTTGATACGGGTCTACCATAAAATCTTTGCGCAAAATGGGTGTTTCATGCACCGTTGCAGCAGTGAGATCATGTAACGAGCCACCAAAGAAATCAGTGTCTGTTAGTACCGATAGTCCAGAAGCACCATGGGCCGAGTAAGCCGCAGTTACCTCTTGAACAGTAGCTGTATCATTAATGATTCCTTTACTTGGCGACTTCCTTTTAAATTCGGCAATAATTCCCGTTTTTCCTGGCATTGTTAAATAAGAAGACATAGACAAAACAGGCGCTTTGAAAAAGGGCATTTGTTTTAACGCCGCTTCTGATACAAGCAATTTTTGATCCGCTACCTCTACTCTTTTACGGGCAATAATTTGATCTAATATATTCATACTATTGAACTGCAATTAATTGTTGTAAAACTTGATATGCTTTTTGACTATCCAAACTATCTACCGCTGCTGCATAGGCATCATTGTAGGTGCTATATTTTTGAGTCGCAAATAATGCAGATGCTGCGTTGGCTAGCACTACGGCGTTTTGCGCCATGGTACCTTCTCCTTTTATAATTTTTAAAAATATTTGGGCAGCCGCTTCTACGGTATCTCCACCCGCTAAATCTTCTGGAAAAACAATTCTTTTACCTAGCTCGTTTGCAGAAACGATACGCTCCCCTTTTGCTGTAAATATTTTTGTATCACTTGTTAAGGAAATTTCATCATAGCCATCTAGTCCATGTATGATGGTATAATTAATGCCTTCTTCTTGTAATAGATAATGATAAATTCTAGCCATTTCTAAACTATATACACCAATGAGCTGATGCGCAGGTTTTGCCGGATTCACAAGTGGTCCTAGCATATTAAAAAAAGTACGAACACCAAGGTTTTTTCTGATTGGCCCAACCAGTTTAAGTGCTGGATGAAAAAGTGGTGCATGTAAAAAACAAATATTTGCAGTGTCTAGTTCTTTTTGTAACGCGTTTTCGTCATTTTTAAATCTATACCCTAACTGCTCCATGACATTAGATGACCCACTAATGGTACTCGCCCCATAGTTACCATGCTTGGCTACTTTTTGACCAGCACCTGCAACAATAAAACAAGAAAGTGTAGAAATATTAAACGTGTTTTTGCCGTCACCTCCTGTGCCAACAATATCTAATAATTCATCATCCCCTAGTTGAATAGGAACCGCTAATGTTAGTAATGCATCTCTAAACCCTTGCAACTCTGCAATGGTGATACTGCGCATTAAAAATACCGTCATTAGGGAGGCTAATTCGCTATCATTATAAGCACCAGAAGACATAGACAATAGTAAGTCATTAGCAGCCTCTCTGGAGAGCGTTTTATGTTCGAATAAATATTGTAAAATCTTTTTCATTTTAATAACCAATTTTTAATGATTGCTTCCCCATTTGGTGTTAACACACTTTCGGGATGAAATTGAACACCACAAATATCATAAGAGGTATGCTCAAAAGCCATGATCAATCCGTTTTCATCAGAAGCCGTTACATGTAGTAGTTCAGGTAGGTTTTTATTGGAAACAACCCAACTATGATAACGTCCAACTTCGATGGTAGTTGCTAACCCTTTAAATAAATAATTAGAGGTATCAATTGTAATGGGCGTTGCAACTCCATGATACACGGTAGATAAATTTTCTAGGGTTGCGCCAAATGCTTCCCCAATGGCTTGATGTCCAAGGCAAACTCCAAGTATGGATTTGGACGCAGCATACTGTTTAATCAATGGTAGCAGCAATCCTGCTTCTGATGGAATACCAGGCCCAGGAGACAGTATGATTTTATCATACCCTGCAACATCGTCAAGTGCTATTTGATCATTTCTAACAACCGTCACTTTTTGATTCGTTATTTTTTCAACGAGGTGCACGAGGTTGTACGTAAAAGAATCATAATTATCAAAAACCAATATTTTCATACCCACTACTTTTATATTCCAGCAGCTAACACCACTGCTTTTTTTAATGCATTTAATTTGTTGTTCACTTCTTGTAATTCACTTTCAGGATTTGAGGAAACAACCACACCTGCACCAGCTTGATAGAAAAGCGTATTGTCTTTACTTAAAAAGCTACGTATCATAATGGCATGGTTAAAATCACCATTAAATCCTACAAAACCAATAGCGCCACCATAATAGCCACGTGCCGTTGGTTCCAAACCGTCAATGATTTCCAATGCCTTAAATTTTGGTGCACCACTTAAAGTGCCAGCCGGAAAAGTTTGTGCGAGCACATTAAAAGGATTGGCATCAACTCCTAATGTTCCAACAACTTCACTCACCAAGTGAATCACATGCGAGTAAAATTTTACTTGCTTGAACTGACTTACTGTTACAGCTGAACATGATCTACTCAAATCATTGCGGGCCAAATCCACTAGCATTACATGCTCTGCATTTTCTTTAGCATCTTCTAATAATTTGGCCGAAAGCACTTTATCTTGTTCATCATTTCCAGTTCTTCTAAATGTTCCAGCAATAGGATGCATCACCGCTTTGCTATTTCTAACAATGAGTTGTGCTTCTGGGGAAGATCCCATTAATTTGTAATCACCATAATCAAAGAAAAATAAATAGGGTGAAGGGTTTACGCTTCTAAGCGCGCGGTATACATTAAACTCATCCCCTTTAAAGGATTGTTCAAAACGTCTACTCAACACAATTTGAAAAACATCCCCACGCAAACAGTGTTGAATACCTTTTTCTACCATTGTCTTATATGCATCGTCTGATACATTTGAACGCTCCTCACCAACAGGCGTAAATGGAAATTGAGGTACATCTTTGTTTCTAATAAGCGATTCAATAAGCGATGTATCGGCCTGCTCGCCCGCCAATAAATTTTGACAAATGAAAAGTTCGTCTTTATAATGATCAAAGACTATCACATACTGATATAAGCGGTAACGAATAAGTGGAATGTTTGTTTTTTTTGTATCAGTAAACGCAATGGTTTCAAATAATGGAATAGCATCAAAACTGGTATACCCAAATAATCCTTGGGCAAAACTTGTTTCTTTATGCGCATGGGGTTCTACTTGATAGCCCTGCATATAACGCCACAACTGATTATCTATTTGAGCGGCATACACTTCCTGTTTTATGGGATCTTGGTTTGGGTATTTAATTTCTATGATTTTCGAATCCCTTACTTCAATACCACCAATAGCATTGATACAAATAAATGAGTAGCTATTTTCTGCTACGTGCGCATCGGTACTTTCTAATAGAATGGTGTCTCTAAATCGGTCTCTTAGACGCAGGTAGATACTAACGGGCGTATACACATCCGCTAACATTCTTTTACTTTCTGTACGTAAATCAATTTTCTTCATAAGCTATAAATAAAAAGCCCCGACTTGTGGTCGGGGCTTTTGAAATTATTCAAAAAGTAGTGGACGCGCCATTACAATCCCCGATTAGAGTTTGTATGCCACCACCACTTGTTATTTAATATTTGTTTCATTTATGCAAATTTAAGAAATATTGAGCATTCTTGACACTTTTTTTCTAAAAAAGGGATTCCGCTACAATTAAATCTTGGGGGCGTGTAATTTTAAGGTTACTATACTCCCCTTCTATTAAACGAACCGAATGCCCAGCCGCTTCCACCAATGTTGCTTCATCGGTAAAGCTAGCCTGGTAGGGCTGCTCAAAAGCGGGCAATAAAACACTGCTTAAAAATGTTTGTGGGGTTTGGATAATTTTAACCAGGTTTCTGTCAACTACTTGGTGCGTTTCGCCAGAAACAAACCTGATACTATCAGTAGCTGTTACTGCTGGAATTGCAGAACCATGTACTATCGCCTCCTCGTAGCACTTTCTAATAAGATCACTAGATACCAAACACCTAACGCCATCATGAACAAAAATGACACCTGGCTCTTTAACCCTTTGTAATCCATTTTTTACTGATTCAAAACGAGTAGCGCCCCCCTCCACAAATTGTATATGCGCAAGTTGTGCGGTCTCAAAATAAGTAGCTGCTTCTTGTAAATAAGAGGCAGGTAAAACAAGTACAATTTGAATATCGTAGTAAGCATAAAAAAACTGTTGAACAGTATGCCAAATAATTGGCTTACCCTTCAAATGCAAAAACTGCTTTGGCACATCAGTACCCATTCTAACACCTGAACCTCCAGCAACAATTACAGCCGTTTTTTTCATTTTCATTTATTTATAAATAGCGGTAGTCGATTCGCCTTTACTATTTTTAAAAGCCCTGTACATTCCAGCACTATTAAATACCATAGCAGTATTGCCTTTTGCATCCACGCCAATCATACCACCCTCTCCATTTAATGCTATTAATTTTTCATGCACCACCACTTCCATGGCCGCTTGCAAACCAAGCCCTTTATATTCCATTAAGCAACTAACATCGTAAGCAGCTACTGATCGTATAAACATTTCACCATGTCCCGTACAACTAATAGCACAAGTTTTATTATTGGCATAAGTACCACTACCAATAATTGGACTATCACCAATGCGTCCATATTTCTTATTCGTCATGCCTCCAGTAGAGGTAGCACCTGCAATATTTCCATGACTATCACATGCAACAGCACCCACAGTACCAAATTTTTTATCTTTTAGTAATTCTTCTAAGTGATGGTTGGTATGATCCAATGAGTAAGCATCTGAATCACGAATAGCTTTCCACTGGTCATACCTGAATTGAGAATAAAAATATTCGTCAGGCGCTAATACCACACCCCTCTTGATAGCAAAATCATTGGCCCCTTTGCCACTTAAAAAAACGTGGTTGCTATTACGCATCACTTCGGTAGCGAGTTGAATAGGATTTTTAACATTTCGAACAGCAGCGATAGCACCTGCTTCAAGAGTGGCTCCATCCATAATGGCCGCATCCATTTCTTGTAATCCTTTTTTTGTAAATACACTACCCTTTCCAGCGTTGAATAAAATATTATTTTCTAGTGTAAAAATGGATGCCTGAATAGCATCCACTGCGGAGCCGCCATTGTGCAAAATGGAATAACCTGCATCCAATGCTTCTTGTAATCCATTTTGGTAA
This sequence comes from Sediminibacterium sp., assembly GCA_049418605.1. Lineage (GTDB taxonomy): Bacteria > Bacteroidota > Bacteroidia > Chitinophagales > Chitinophagaceae > Sediminibacterium. Next base: position 76,045 of record JBMSJE010000003.1, read on the forward strand.
GCTTGCTCTAATTCGGGAGACATATCAGCTTTTAAAATAGTGCCAGCTCCCCCATGTATAACCAATGAAAATTGTTGCATCGTTTACTATTTATTTAAGCCAATAGTAGTTTACATTCCGAAAGTAACCGTGTTTTATCAATAGCTGCTGTACCTACTTCTTCACAAACAAGTCCACCCGCAATATTGGCCATTTCGGTAGCTAGTTCAATATTTTTTGTTGCCGTATATACAAGTGAAGCAACTGCAATGACAGTATCACCTGCACCACTTACATCTGCAATCGATCTAACATGTGTAGGAATAATTTTTGCGGTATCGCCGGTATCAAAAAACATCCCTTTTTCAGATAAAGTAATCAATGAAATTTGATGAGCTAAATGTGTTTGAAGTGCTGCATGCACGGTTCTTAAATTTTCTAGTGTAACTGATGGAATAGAAACCTGCAATCCTTCTTTGACTTCTTTTAAATTAGGCTTAAATAATGTTACGCCCTTAAACGCTAAAAAGTTGTTCTTTTTAGGATCTACCGACATTACAATATTTCGCTCGGTACAAATTGAGATAGCCTCTTTAATAAATGTTGGTGTCAATACACCCTTGTCATAATCTTCAAAAATGACCACATCTGGTTTTTTTGTATCTAAACAAGCAGTGAATTTTTGAAGTAATAATTGCTCTATATCACTGCTAATGGGTGTTGTGATTTCGGTATCTAGGCGCATCATTTGCTGATTGCGACTCATGACACGCGTTTTATTGGTGGTGATGCGTGAAGCATGTGTCAATAAATAACTGGTGTCAATTTTTTGCGCCTCAAATAATGATTGGAGTAATACACCATCAGCATCTGAACCAATTACGGATATAATAGATGTTTGCGCACCAAGTGCAACTGTATTTAGAGCAACATTGGCAGCACCACCCACACGGTGTTCTTTGCGCAGCAGTGACACAACTGGTACGGGCGCTTCGGGAGATATACGGTCTACTTGACCCCACCAATAGGTATCAAGCATCACGTCTCCAATGATTACAACTTTTAGCTTGCTAAAGTCTTGAAAAAGTTGGTCAAAATTTGTCATGTTTATTTTTTATTACTTCGCACTGCACGGTAATACAAAGGAATACCTAATAGTGCAATTATGAGTCCTGGCCATGTAAAATTAGGCTTATAAATGATCAATAATACACAAAAGAGGGTTCCCATTAAAACATAAATTGCTGGTAAAACTGGATACCCTACCGCTTTGTAAGGACGGTCCATTTCTGGGCGTTTTTTGCGTAAAATGAAGATGCCTACAATAGTTAGCACATAAAAGATAACCACAATAAAAGAAACCATATCTAGCAGGTCGCCATATTTACCACTTAAGCATAATAATGCTGCAACTATACATTGTGCCCATAAAGCCCATTCTGGAACAGCATTTTTATTAAGCGTAGAAGCTTTCTTAAAAAACAAACCGTCTTGGGCCATCGTATAATACACCCTTGCACCTGCTAATATTAAACCATTATTACAACCAAACGTAGAAATCATAATCATGACTGCAATAACATAAGTGCCTATATTCCCAAAAATAGCATTTGCCGAAGAAACAGCGACCCTATCTGCGGGCGCGTGTGCGATGTCATTTAAAGGAAGAACGCTGATATACATTAAATTGGCAGACACATAAATAATGGTAACAATTAATGTACCTAAAAATAAACTGAGTCCAATATTGCGTTTTGGATTTTTAATTTCTCCT